>NZ_JBIVGI010000019.1:108044-172605 GCF_044748625.1 Kitasatospora sp. NPDC089913
CGCCCACACTCGCCGGGCTCCCACCCCCGGGCGGGTCGGGGGGGGGCCCCCCCCACTTCCGGACCGGTGGGGAGGTCCGGTTCGACGTTCCGTTGCCCGGGCGGTCCGTCCTTCGGTCACGTTGCCCGTGAATCCGTCGCGAGTACGACCGAAGGCGGGCTCCGCCGGACCGGGTCACGGCCGGGGCGGGTCACGGCCGGCGCGGGTGCCGGCCGGCGCGGGTACCGGGTCAGCTGGCTCCGGTGGTCGGCACGGTGAAGGTCTCGCGGGGCCCGAAGTCGCTGTACGTCACGGTGATGACGCTCGTGACGGTGGTGCCGTCCTTGGGTATCTTCATGGACTGCGTCTGGGCCACGATACGGCCGGCCCGGTCGATCCAGACGTCGTAGTCCTTCGCGGCGACGCCCTTCTCGGTCATGTTCCGGTGTTCCTCGGGGTCGATGGCCTTGATCTGGGCAGCCGTCAGGCGGGCCCCGAGGTGGAAGGCCGGGACCCCGCTCTTCTGCTCCATCCCCTTGCGGGCGGCTGGGCCGGCGTCGACGAGGGCCTTGGCGTAGAGGCCCGCACCGTTGTCGTCCGTGGCGTCCTCGCTGTCGCCGGTCGGGCCCCAGGTGCTGCCCGGCTTGGTCTTGTCGCGCATGAAGATGCCGTTGCCGGTGTTGACCGACTCCATCCAGAGAATGGGTTCGTCGCTGCCGCCGAGTGTCATCCTCGTCTCGGTCCGGCCCTCGTGGCCCGGCGTGTTGACGTTGGTCCGGCCGGTCGCGGTCATCACGGTTCCCTGACCGTTCGCGGTCGCGGTCGTCTTCATGTTCAGCGTCGCGGCATAGGGCGTCCGGTCGGGGTTCGCCAGGGCCACCGCCGGGTCGAACGCACCGGAGGCGTCGACCGGCGCACCCGCGGGGCTCGGGGGCGCGGTGGGCGTCGGGGTCGCGGTGGGCGTTGGCGTCGCGGTCGGCGTGGGCGTCGCGGTCGGCGTGGCTGCACTCGGAGTGCCGCTCGCGTTCGCGCTCTGCGCGACGGGGCCGCCCGCAGCCGACGGGGCGGACGTGTCGTCGTTGCAGGCGGCCACGGCGGACAGGGCGAGCACCGTGGCAGCGGCAATCAGGGTGGTACGGCGGATCGTCACAGAGATCTCCGGTCAAGTGGGGTGAGCAGGGAGAACACTTGCACGAACCACTGACATTCTCGAGCGAGATCTCAGGAGCAGGTCTCGGCGGGCGTCCGCCGCGAGTACACACTTGACACACCGACCGGCCACGGTCGGCGCGCGCTTCGTCTCCGCGAGGGCATCGCGGACCCCGATGTCCGTCGGCGAGTCCGACGATGGACGGTGCCGGACCTGCCGGCCCCGGGTCCGTACCGCCACCGGGGGCCGTGCCGGTCAACAGCTCGAAAGTACGATCGGCCGGGGCCGTCGTCAGCGGAGCGGGAAGCGCAGGTCAATACCTGGGTCCCGAGTCGCAGTACCGTCAGAGGTCACTGCGCGCCTCACCGCTGACCGACGCCCCGACCGTCGAGGCGGTCGACCATCACGGCCTCCTTCCGGTGCAGCAGGTCGCGGTCGGCGGCGGGCAGCGATGCCAGGGCGTCGACCAGGACCTGACCGCGCGGAACGTGGACCGTGCTGCTCGACCAGATCCGGCATCCCGAGCACCAGACGAGAGCGACGCAACGCTCGAAGCCGGAGGATTCGGGCGGGTGGAGGCGGTACACGTAGGAGCGGACCGGCTCGTGGCAGACGGCGCAGAGCCGTCGGACGCCGTCGAGGACCGACCAGCCGTCACCTCGCTTGCGCCAGGACTTCCGGCCCGCGGGTGCTCTTCAAGTCGTCATGGCGATCATTCTGCCTCGAGGCCGCGCCGCCCTCCAGGCCGGCGTGTTGGGCCCCCGGCTGGCACCACGCCCATGTCCCCCACGGGCACATCGGGTCGCAGACCTTCGAACAGGGCGTCCTGCGGTCCAGCAGGAGTGCGTGGCGAGAGGATGCGCCGCGCAGGAAGTCTGACGGGCCGACTTCCTGCGCGTTGGCCTCGGGCCCCAGGAGGTCGGGGGTGTCAGCCCGAGGCACCGCGGGCGGCGACGGCCACGTTGACGGTGCCGGTCGCGGTGCGGCCCAGGCGGTCGCGGACGGTGTAGGTGAAGGTGTCGAAGCCGGGGAGGCCCGCGTCAGCGGAGTAGCGGCCCTTGCCGTCGATAAGCGCGGCGGTGCCGTGGCCCGGGGCGGAGACGCCGGTGAGGGTCAGGCCCCGGCCGTCGGTGCGGCCGGTGCCGGTGGGGTGGCGAGGACATCGACGGTGGTCACGCCGCCCTGGACGGTGGCGCCGGCGGTGGTGCGGGCGACGGGGGTCTGCGGGACCTGGGTGCTGCCGTAGTAGGTGAGGAGGGCGTAGGTGCCGTCGCCCAGGTCGACCAGTTCGAGGCTCTGCGGCTGGGTGCCGTTGTAGGCGGTGGTGGTGACGGCGCCGGAGGAGCGGTCGCCCCGGGGTGCCAGGGTGAACCTCTGGGCCGCGTTGCCGTCCTGGAACGCCGAGCCGGTGACGAGGGCCCCGGACACCGTCAGGGCGGTGCCGCTGACCGGTTGCGCGACGACGTTGCCGACGTCGGCGACGGCCACCCGCGCGGTCGCGGTGGACTGCCGGCCGAAGATGTCCCGGACGGTGTAGGTGAGGGTGTCGCAGCCGGTGAATCCCGCGGCGGGCGTGTAGCGCACCTTTCCGCCGACGATCGCGGCGGTGCCGTTCGCGGGCTTCGAGGTACCGGTGGCGGTCAGGTCGAGGGGCTGGGTGGTGCCGGTGCCCGAGGCGTTCGCGAGGACGTCGACGTCAACGGCCCGTCCCTGGCTCGTGGCGGCGGCCGCGTCCCGGGCCTGCGGTTCCTGCGGGAAAGTGCGGTCGAGGTAGAAGGCGCGGATGCCCCACGAGCCGTCGGCCTGTTTGACGATCCGGAAGCTCTGCAGCTGGGTGCCGTTGTAGGTCCGGCCGGAGACGCCGGAGCCGTTCATGGCCAGGACCTTGGCCGTAGTGGCCCGTGCCGGTACGGCGGTGGCGCCGCGCAGGTGCGCGTCCCGGGCGACCGGCGGCCGACGTCCCGGTGTGCGGTGGGGCGCACACCGGGACGCGACCGCTTCACCCTCCGATCACGTGGGCGGCGATCGCCCTCGGGGTCGGTGCTTCGGCCAGGTCGGCGATCCGGACCGGGACGCCGAACCTGCGCTGGACCTGGGCGATCATGCGGATGAAGAGCAGCGACTCCCCGCCGAGCGTGAAGAAGTCGGAGTCGGGCCCGACGGTCGGCACCCCGAGCAGTGAGCGCCAGATCTCCGCGATCTGTTGCACGGTCGGGTCCTCCTCGGTCCCAGTCGGGACAGGATCGGGGTCCGGGGCCGGAGCCGGGACCGGGGCGGCCGGGGCCACCGGTGTGTCCAGCCAGTGGCGGGCGGCGGCGAAGGGGCGGGCGGGCAGGGGTGCCCGGACCGCCGGGGTCCCCGCGCGCACCGCCGCCCAGTCCAGTTCGACGCCCGAGGCCCACAGCGCGCCGAGGCCGCTCAGCAGGTCGCCGCGGCGCGGCTGCAGTGCCACTACGGGCGTCCGCCGGGCCTCGGGGATCTGCCGGGCGCTGCCGATCAGGCCGCTGCCCGGGCCCACCTCGACGAGCACCGCCCGGCTTCGGGCCGCCGCCGTGACCACCGCGTCCTGGTAGCGCACGGGGCTGCGCAGCTGCTCCGCCCAGTAGCCGGCGGGCCGGAGGCCGCCGGCAGGCAGGAGCCGACCGCTGACGGTGCTGATCACGTCGATCCCGCCCGGCTTGGCCTCGACCGTCGCGGCCACCGCGTCCAGCGCGGCGGCGGCCCCGGCCATCATCCGGGAGTGGAAGGCCCGCTCGGTGGGCAGGACCCGGTGCTGGATGCCGGCGGTGTCCAGCCGGGCGCGCAGCCGGGTGAGCGCGTCGGGCGGGCCGGACACCACGACCACCTCCGGCGCGTTCACCGCGGCGATGTCGAGCCGGTCCGGTCCGGCGAGTTGTCCGCGCACCACGTCCGGCGCGGCGAGGACCACGACCATGCCGCCCTCGGGGGCCCGCCGCATCAGCGCGCCCCGCTCGGCGACCAGCCGCAGCGTGTCGGCCAGCTCGAGTTCGCCGGCCAGGCACGCCGCCGCGTACTCCCCCACCGAGTGCCCGAGCAGGGCGGCGGGCCGGACCCCGAAGGAGCCGAGCAGCCGCCCCAGCGCGTACTCGTGCAGCACCAGGGCGGGCTGGGTGAGGTCGGTGCGGTGGATCAGGCCCTCCGGGTCGCGGCCGACCAGCAGGTCGCGCAGGTCGACGCCGAGGAGGTGCCGGGCGAGTTCGCTGCCGCGGTCGATGTCGGCGGCGAAGGACGGGTAGCGGCGGTAGGCCCATTCCGCCATGCCGGGTGCTTCGGCGCCCTGGCCGGGGAGCAGGAAGACCACCTCGGGCCGGCGCAGCGCGGTGCGCACGGGTGCGCCGGTCAGGGCGCGGGCCGCGCTCGCCGCGTCCGGGGCGGCGACGGCGATCCGGTGGGCGAAGTGCCGGCGGTGCTGCTGCGTGGTCAGGGCGACGTCGGGCAGCGGGAGGCCGGGGTGGTCGGCGAGGTGGCGGGCGAGGCGTTCGGCGGCGCTCCGCAGGGCCGGTTCGGTGGGGGCGGAGACCAGGACGACGTCCGGGGCGGTCGGGGTGGGCGGCGCCGGGTCGGCGGGTGCCTCGGTGAGCACGACGTGGACGTTGGTCCCGCCGAGGCCGAAGGAGCTGACGGCGGCCCGGCGCGGCCGGCCGGCCGGGGCGGTCCACTCCCGGGCGACCCTGTCGACGGTGAACGGCGATGCCGGGTCGTCCAGTTCGGCCCTGGGCCGGTCGAGGCCGGCGAGCGGCGGGATCCGCCGGTGGCGCAGGGCGAGGACGGCCTTGATGAGGCCGGCCACGCCGGCGGCGGCCGACAGGTGGCCGATGTTCGCCTTGACCGAGCCGAGCGAGCAGGTGCCCCGGCCGTCGCCGAACACCTCGCGCAGCGCGGACAGTTCGATGGCGTCGCCGACCTCGGTGGCGGTGCCGTGCGCCTCCAGGTAGCCGATCGTCGACGGGTGGACGCCGGCGGCCGCGTAGGCGCGGGTGAGCACGTCGACCTGGCCGCCCGCCCCCGGGGCGGTGTAACCGACCTTCGCCGCACCGTCGTTGTTGACGGCCGAGCCGGAGATCAGGGCGTGGACCCGGTCGCCGTCGCGGACCGCGTCCGCGGCCCGCTTGAGGACGACCATGCCGACGCCGCTGCCCGGCACGGTGCCGTTGGCGGCGGCGTCGAACGGGCGGCAGGCGCCGTCGGGCGACATGATGCCCTTGGGCTCGTAGCGGTAGCCGGCCTGCTGCGGGAACTCCAGGTCGACGCCGCCGGCCAGGGCGAGGTCCGAGTCCCCGGTGCGCAGGCTCTGGCAGGCCAGGTGCACGGCGACCAGCGAGGTGGAGCAGGCGGTCTGGACGCCGATCGCGGGTCCGTTCAGGCCCAGCCGGTAGGCGATCCGGGCCGCGAGGTGGTCCTTCTCGTTGGCGAGCACCACGGACAGCAGTCCCTGCTCGGCCAGGAGTTCCGGGTCGGCCAGGACCTGCTGCTGCAGGTAGTAGTTGAATCCGGAGCCCGCGAACACGCCGACCCGGCCCGCCGGCCGGTCGGTGATCAGTCCACCGCTCTCCAGCGCCTCCCAGGCGGTCTCGAGCAGCAGTCGGTGCTGCGGGTCCATCAGGGCGGCCTCCCGCGGCGGGATGCCGAAGAACTCGGCGTCGAACAGCTCCGGACCGGCGAGCAGGCCGCGGGCCGGCACGTAGGCCGGGTCGGCCAGGTCGGCGGCGGGCACTCCGGCCGCCCGCAGTTCCTCGCGGGACAGCCGGGCGACCGCCACCCGCCCGGCGAGCAGACCGTTCCAGTACTCGTCGAGGTCGGCGGCGCCCGGGAAGCGGCCGGCCATTCCGACGATCGCGATGTCGTGGCCCGGCCTGTCGCTCGCCCGGTCGTTCGGCTTGTCGTTCATTCGGTCGTTCAGCTCGTCGCTCATCTCATCACCCCCGTCGTTTCGTCGTTTCGTCGTGGTGTCGTTTCGTCATGTCGTGCGCAGATGCTGGGCAAGGGCCTGGACGGTGGGGTACCGGTACAGCTCCGCCAGAGATATTGGTCGCGCGCCCAATCGCCGTTCCAGCCGGGTCCGGACCATGGCGAGGGTGAGCGAGTCGCCGCCGACGTCGAAGAAGGCCTCGTCGAAGTCGAAGTCGTCGGTCCCGAGCACCTCGGTCCAGACGTCACGGATCAGCTCCTCGGCGTCGTCGGTGGCCAGGTCGACCGGTGCGACCGGTGCGACCGGTTCGACCGGTTCGGCGACCGACGCCGCACCAGCTGCCGACTCCGGACCGCCCCGGTCCGGCCCGGGGGCGGCGGGCTCGGGAGCAGCGACCGCAGCGGGCACAGCGACCGCGGGCACAGGCACAGGCGCGGGCAGGGGGTCGAACAGCGCACCGAGGGCCCGCAGGTCGACCTTGCCGTTGCGGTCCAGCGGGAACCGCGGCACCGCCTGCCAGCGCTGCGGGCGCTCGTAGGGCGCGAGCACCGGCTCGACAGCCGCCCGCACCCGGTCCAGGACGCCCGCATCGGCCTTGACCGCCGCGCAGAGCCGCTCACCGGCCAGCAGCACGACGGCGTCCAGCACCCCGTCCTGCTCCTTGATCCGCCGCTCGACGGCGACCGGTTCGATCCGGTACCCGGCGACCTTCAGCTGCCGGTCGACGCGGCCCAGGAAGAGCAGCCGCCCGTCCGCGCCCCAGCGGGCCAGGTCGCCGGTGCGGTACTCGCGCTCGCCGGCCGGCTCGTTGAACGACTGCGCGGTGCGCTCCGGATCGCCCAGGTAGCCGTCGGCCAGTCCCGCGCCGGTGGCCCGCAGCTCACCCACCGCCCCGGGTGGCACCGGCCGCCCGTCCGGGCCGGTGATCCGCACGCCGGTACCGTGCACCGGGCGGCCGATCGGGAACGGGTCGGACACCTCGGACACACCCTCGACGTGGCACACCGTGGTGAACGTGGTGTTCTCGGTGGGCCCGTAGCCGTTGGTGACCCGCAGTCCGGGCGACTGCTCGAGGACCCGCCGGACGTGCGCCGGTGAGACCACCCCGCCGCCGGTGAACACCTGGCGCAGCCCGCGCAGCGCGTCCGGCCGGTGGTCGGCCACCAGGTGGAACAGGCCGGCCGTCAACCAGGCGTGGGTCACGCCGGCGGCGGGAAGGAAGCGCGCCAGGCTGTCGGGTGTGGGCTCCACGGGCGGGTGGACGACCACGGTCGCCCCGCTCGCCAGCGGCACCAGCAGCTCCAGGGTGGAGGCGTCGAAGGCCAGCGGGGACAGCCGCAGCATCGACGTTCGCGGCCCGTCGGCGGCGGAACGCTCCGCGTCGGCCGAACGCTCCCCGTCGGAGGCAGGGCCCGCTTCGGAGGGAGGGCTGGCGTCGGAGGGAGGGCCGGCGTCGGAGGACGCGGACGGGACCAGGGGCGCGAACAGGTCCTCGTCGTCCACCAGGCGCAGCACCGCGCGGTGCGGGACCACCACACCCTTGGGGACGCCGGTGGTTCCCGACGTGAACGAGACGTAGGCCGCCCGGGCGGGCTCCGGCAGGTGTACCGGGAGTGCGGCACCCGCTCCGGCGGGCAGCCCCGCCGGGAGCACCCGGCCGGGACCGGCCTGCGGGCACCGGGGGACGCCGGCGAAGGCCGGGTCGTCCGCCGCCCCGCCGATCCGGGCGGCGGCCGCGACCGCGCCCGCGACCGCGGCGCGTCCGGCCGCCGGGGCGGCCGGGTCCACCGCCACCCAGGCGGCGCCCAGGCGCAGGGCGCCGAGAACGGCCACCGCCTCCGCCGCCGACCTCGGCAGCTCCAGCACCACCCGGTCACCGGCGCGGACCCCGCACCCGTGCAGCAGCCCGGCCTGGTCGAGGGCGTACGCGTGCAGCTGCCGGTAGGTCAGCGTGTGGCCCGCGTCGGGATCGAGCAGCGCCGTCGCGTCGGGACGCTCCCGCACCCGCCGCTCGAAGCAGCCCCACAGGTCGTCGCCGGTCGTGGAGTCCGTGCCCAGGCCGAGTTCGCGCAGCCGCGCCAGTTGGCCGGCGGAGAGCCCGGCGATCCGTCCGACGGGGGTCTGCGGCTCGGCCGCGTCCCCCCAGTCCCCCGCTCCCCCTGCGCGCCCCGCCAGCTCCGCCAGCACGGCCTGCAGCGACTCCGCCAGCTCGCCGACGTCCGCCGCGCTCTGCGCCGAGGTCGCGTACTCGACGGCGAGCCTGGGCCGCGGCGACCAGGACTGCACGTACAGCAGGGCGTCGAAGGCCGAGCCCGCGCAGTGGCCCTCGTACACCCGCCAGGTGCCGCCCGCGGTCCCGAAGGAGTCGGGGACCAGGTCGTGGTGGGCGGCGAAGCCCAGCTGCGCCACCGGGTTGCGGGTCCCGTCGACGGTGCCGTCCAGGCCGGTCACCACGCGGTCGAACGGCAGGTCGGCGTCCGCGAGCGCGTCGGCGAGCGCACCGGCGGTGGCCCGCACGTGCTCGGCGACCGTCCGGGTGTCGTCGATCCGGCAGCGGACCGGGACGATCCGGGTGCAGAGCCCGACCACGTCCTCCATGCCGGCCTCGGAGCGGCCCGCGGCCGCCACGCCGAGGACCAGGTCGCCGGTGCCGATCCGGCGGGCCGCGGCCAGCGACCACGCCGCGAGCAGCACCGAGGTGACCGTGGTCCGGCAGCGCCGCGCCAACCGGTCCACGCCCTCGCCCACCTGTTCCGGCAGCTCGAACACCAGCCGGGCGCCGGCACCGGCGGCACGGGCCGTACCGTCGGTACCACCCGTACCGTCGGCACCGGCCGGGTCCGGCCCGCCGGGCAGCGTCGCCACCAGCGGGGCGCCGTCCAGCCGCCGCCTCACCCCGGCCACGGCCACCGCCAGGTCGCCGGAGGCCTCCCGGGCGGCCAGCCGGGTGCCGGTCCAGTCCGGTGACGGTCCGGGCCCGGGCAGCGCGTCCGGTCCGTCCTCGTACAGCCGGGCGAAGTCGCGCCACAGCACACCGATGCTCCAGCCGTCGGCCAGCGCGTGGTGCACCAGCACCGAGAGCAGCGTCTCGGTCCCGGCGAGGGTGCGGACGAACACCACGGGCGGCCGGTCGAAGGGGCGCAGCAGTTCCCCGGCACGCGCGGCGTACAGCTCGTGCACGGTGCGCACCGCGTCGGTCCCGGCGGGCAGGGTCTGGTGCAGCAGCCGCGGCTCGTGGGAGGCGGGCAGCACGACCCGGCGCACGGTCCTCGGGGCCCCGGAGGCAATCGGCTCGCCGGTGGAGCCCGTGAACATCGTGCGCAGCGATTCGTGCCGCGCCGTGAGGGCCCGCAGCGCGGCCCGGGTACGCGCGAGGTCGAGCGGCTCCGGCGGCCGCAGGGTGAAGAGCAGCCGGTAGGGCTGGTCCTGGCCGGCCAGGTGGGCGGCGAGCATGGCCCGCTGCCCGGGCAGGAGCGCGCGCGGCTGCGGGGCGGCGGCCGGGTCGAGGGGCGGCGGGGCGCTCGGTGCGAAGTCCCGGGCGCCGGCCAGGACGGCGGCCAGCGGGTCCGGGCCGAGCAGCCCGGCGACCGCGACGTCGCGGGCCAGCCGCCGCTGGCCGTGGGCGCCGAGTGCGATCGCCTGGAGCGAGGATCCGCCCAGGGCCGTGAACGACTCGGCCCGGTACCGGGTGTCGGCCTCGTCGGCCGACAGCCCGAGTACCTCCGCGACCAGTGGCAGCCAGTCGGCCGCGCGCCCGGGGGCGACGGTCATGCCCGACCGCCCTCGGTCCCCGCCGGCTCGGGCTCGTCCCGGCCGGCCACGGCCAGCAGGTCGCCGTAGCGGGGATTGTGCAGCACGTCGGCGAGGTCGACGGGACGGTTGAGCTCCTGGCGGATCAGGGTGCTCAGCCGCAGGGCGCTCAGCGAGTGGCCGCCGAGGTCGAAGAAGTCGTCGTGCTCGTGGACCTCGTCGACGCCGAGGACCTCCATCCAGAGCTGCTCGAACTCGGCGACCCAGTCCTGTTCGGTCCGAGGGTCCATCACAGGTGCCTCTCCTTCGCGGTGGCGGGGATCTCCAGGTAGTGCCGGGTGGGGGCGAACGGATAGCCGGGGGCGGGGACCCGGCGGCGGCCGCGGTCCCCCTCCTCGTTCCAGGGGCCACCGATGCCCAGCTGCCAGAGCAGGCCGACGGCGGCCAGCATCCGGTCGTAGGCGCTGCTCATCTCGGGCAGTTCGACGCCCATGTGTGGGAAGACCTGGGTGCCGACCTCCAGCCAGGTGGCGGGCTCGGGGTCGACGGCCGGCGGGGCGAACGTGCCGTCGCCTGGCTCGTCGAACCGGCTCACCCAGTAGTCGGGGTCGGCGGCCTGCGCCGCGGTGACCGGCGCGCCGTCGACCGGGGAGTACAGCCGGGCGGTGGGTGCGGCCGGTCGCCAGTCGGACGGCCGCCGCCCGAGGGCCAGTTCGATGCCGGTCGCGAGGTCGAACACCCCGGCCGTGCAGGCGGCGGCGACCGCGCCGGGGCCGTCGCCGGTCAGGGCGACCGGGCGGATGCCGCGGCGGTCCAGGGCGTCGGTCCAGGCCATCGCGACGGCGAACCGGCCCACCCGCTCCTTGATCGCCGGGTCGGCGTCCTCGCCCAGCGGGCGCAGCGCGGCGTAGCCGAGGTCGATGATCCGGCGGAAGTCGGGGTCGATGTGGTAGCAGTGCCCGCAGCCGGGCAGTTGGCCGCCGCCGGTGAGGTGGTAGCCGACGCCGCGTTCGGCGGCCCGCGGGTCGGTGCGGCGCACCGGCAGCAGCGGCTTGAGGTCCTCCTCCGGCATCCGGACGGTGAAGCCGCGCCAGGGGAGCTCGGTCCTTCCGGTGCGCAAGGTGTAGGCGACGTCGCCGAGTTCGGCCGGCGGCAGGTCGGCGAGGAAGGCGTCGACCCGGGCCAGGCTCGCGGTGGCCGCCTCCTCCGTCCTGGCCGAGACCAGCAGCAGTTCGCTGGCCGGGCGGCGGGGCCTGCGGGGGGTGACCGGCGGGGCCTCCTCCAGCACGATGTGGGTGTTGGTGCCGCCGATGCCGAAGGAGCTGACGCCGGCCCGCCGCACGCCGTCGACGGCCGGCCACTCGGTCGCGGTGGCGGGCACCCAGAAGACCGACTTCTCCAGTTCGAGGGCCGGGTTGGGCGCGGTGAACAGGCCCACCGGCGGGATGGTGCGGTGCTTCAGCGCGAGCACGGTCTTGATCACGGCGGCGACCCCGGCGGCGGTGTCCAGGTGGCCCATGATGGACTTGAGGGCGCCCAGGGCGGCCTTCGGACGGTCGCCCCGGTCGGTGCCGAACACCGAGCGCAGCGCGGCGAGTTCGATCGGGTCGCCGAGCGGGGTGGCGGTGCCGTGGGTCTCGATCAGCCCGATGGTGTCGGGGTCGATGCCGCCCGCCGCGAGCGCGGTGCGGATGGTGGTGGCCTGGCCCTCGACCCCGGGCGCGGTGAATCCGGCCTTGCGGGCGCCGTCGTTGATGGCGGCGGTTCCGGCGATCACCGCGTGCACGGTGTCGCCGTCCCGGATCGCGTCCTCCAGGCGCTTGAGCACCAGCACGCCGCCGCCGTCGGCGTCCGCGGTGCCGTCGGCGGCCACGTCGAAGGTGCGGCAGTGGCCGTCGCGGGAGAAGGTGCCGCCGGGGGCGTAGAAGTGGCCGCGCCGGGTGGGCGGGCCGGAGGAGGCGGCGCCGGCGAGCACCATGTCGGCCTCGTAGGTGAGCAGGCTCTGCACCGCGAGGTGGATGGCGACCAGCGACGTGGAGCAGGCGGTCTGCACGGAGAAGGCCGCGCCCTGGAGGTTGAGCTTGTAGGCGATCCTGGTGGCGGCGTAGTCCTTGTCGCTGGAGGTGAGCACGCCCAGTCCGCCGGCCGACTTCACCGCGCGGACGTTCGGCCACAGGATGTCGAGCAGGTAGACGTTCATCCCGGTGCCGACGTACACGGCCGTGCGGTTGCCGTCCGCGCCGATCGGCGGGTAGCCGGCGTGCTCGAGCGCGCCCCAGGCGCATTCGAGCAGGATCCGCTGCTGCGGGTCCATGAGGACGGCGTCCTGCGGCGAGTAGCCGAACAGCCGGTGGTCGAAGTGGTCGTAGTCGTCCAGGACGGCGCGGGCCGGGATGAAGTTCGGGTTGTCGGCGACCTCCTCCGGGACGCCCCAGCCGAGGAGTTGCTCGCGTGTGAAGAAGGAGATCGACTCGACGCCGTTCTCGATGTCGTGCCAGTAGCGGTCGAGGTCGCGTCCGGCGCCGGGGAGCCTGATCCCCATGCCGATGATCGCGATCCGGTCCTGTCCCTGTTCGTCGGACATGCTCGTGCCCCCTGTTCGGTCAGACATGCTCGGGCCCCCTGGTGAGTCGGCGCCGTCGGGCGAGTTCGTCGCGGCCGTGCTTGCGCAGCGCGGTCCGGTCGTCGGCGGGCACGGCGGTCCGCGCCTGCCGGAAGTGCGCGGCGCAGGCGGCGACCGTGCCGTGCCGGAACAGGTCGGTGACCGAGAGGTCCAGCCCGGTCTGCGCCATCCGCTCCCGTACGGTGATCAGCGCGAAGCTGCTGCCGCCCACGTCGAAGAAGTTGTCGTTCGGTTCGAGATCGGGCCGGCGCAGCACGTCGGCCCAGATCGCGCGGATCCGCGCGGTGAGCGAGTCGCCGTTCGCCGGTCCGTCGCCCGTGGCCGGCGGGGCGGTGCGGCGCGCCGGAGTGGCGGCGGCGGTGGCGTGCTCGGCGAGCAGGCGCCGCCGGTCGACCTTGCCGTTGGCGTTGAGCGGGACGCGCTCGACCGGCAGGATCCGGGACGGCACCATGTAGCCGGGCAGTTCGTCGCGGACCAGGGAGCGCAGTTCGCGCTCTCCGCCCGCCCCTGGGTCGGCGCAGACGAAGGCGATCAGCTCCTCGGCCTCGACCACGGCCACGCACTGGCGCACGCCCGGGCGGCGCAGGAACGCCGCCTCGACGTCAGCGAGTTCGACCCGGTGGCCGCGTACCTTGACCTGGGTGTCCTCGCGGCCGATGTACACCAGCCGGCCGTCGGGCGCCCAGCGGACGATGTCCCCGGTCCGGTAGAGCTCGCCGGGAGCGTACGGGTCCTCGCCGAACCGGGCGGCGGTGAGCTCCGGCTCGCCGATGTAGCCGGCGGCGACCAGCTCGCCGGCGAGGTACAGCTCACCGGGCACGTTGACGCCGGTGGGCCGGCGGTTCTCGTCGAGCACGTAGCAGCGGTTCGCCGGCAGCGGCACGCCGATGCTGCCCTCCCGCACCCGGCCCAGTTCGGCGGCGGGCACCTCGATCACGGTGTTGACGACGGTGGCCTCGGTGACCCCGTACATGTTGACGAAGACGGCGGGCAGCCGCCGCGGGTCGACCAGTCCGGCCAGCCGGGACCAGCTCAGCGCCTCACCGACCAGGACCACGTAGCGCACCGGGGAGCGGCCGCCGTCCGGGGAGCCGTCGCCGTCCAGGGTGTCGAAGAACGGCGGCAGTACCCGGTAGAGCAGGCTGGGCGTGAGGTTGACCACCGTGACGCGTTGCGCGTGGATCAGCCGGGCCAGCCGCTCGGGGTCGAGCACGTCCTCCTGGTCGGCGATGACCAGTCGGCTGCCGGTGGTCAGGGCGCCGAGGATCTCCAGGACCGACACGTCGAAGGAGAAGTTGTGGGCGGCCAGCCAGCTGTCGCCGCCGTCGGTGTCCAGGCCGCACGGGCGCGGGCCGAACAGGGCGTCCAGGCCGCGGTGGCGGACCATCACGCCCTTGGGCACCCCGGTGGATCCGGAGGTGTACATCACGTACGCGACGTCCGAGGGTTCGGGCCACCGGACAGCGTGCTCCGGCGCACCGTCGGCGGGGGCGGCAAGGTCGGCGCCGTCCGCGCGGCGGGCGTCCAGCCGGACCGTGTCGCGGCCCTCCGTGAGCTGCCGGGCGAGGTCGGCGGTCTCCTCCTCCATCAGGACGACGGTCGGTCCGGAGCTGTCCAGGATGTGTTCCAGACGGCGGCGCGGGTGCGCGGGGTCGAGCGGCACGTAGGCGCCGCCGGCCTTCCACGTGCCGAGGATCGCCGCGAGCATCGCCGGGGAGCGGCCGAGCAGCAGTCCGACCCGGGTCCCGGTGCGCACGCCGGCCCGGCGCAGCGCGGCGGCGATCCGGCCGGACCACTCGTCGAGTTCCCGGTAGTCGGTCGTCCGTCCCCGGTGCACCAGCGCCACGTCCTGCGGCGCGGCGGCGGCGTGCTCGCAGAACAGCCGGAGCACGGACGGGCGGCGTTCGGACGCGTGGGGCTCGGACGGGCGGGACTCGGACGGGCGGCGCTCGGACGGGCGGTCGCCCGGTGACGGCTGGACCGCCGACCTCCGGACCGGCGACGGCCGGACCGATGACGGCCCGACCGGCGGGTTCCAGCCCTCGACGAGCAGCCGGTGCTCCCGGGCGTCCACCATCACGGGCTCGCCGTCCGGGTCGTCGACCAGGGACTCCAGCAGCGCGTGGAAGTGCGCCACCAGCCCCTCGACGGTCGCCGCGTCGAACAGCTCGGTGCTGAAGTCGGCGCGCAGGAACGGCGAGCGGGTGGAGACGTCCAGGGTCAGTCCGAGGTCGAACCGGGCCGCCTCGATCTCGACGTCGACCTCGGACACCGTCAGCCCGGTGAAGTCCGGCACGGTGAATGTGAAGTTCTGCACCGTCAGCATGGTCTGGAAGACCGGGGCGTGGCTGAGCTGGCGCTCCTCGCCGACCGCCTGGACGATCCGCTCGAACGGCACGTCCTGGTCGCCGAGCGCGGTCAGCGCCGTCCGCCAGGTCCGGGTGACCAGGTCGGCGAAGCCGGGCTCGCCGCTCAGGTCGACCCGCACCGGCAGCGTGTTGACCAGGCAGCCGACCAGCTGCTCCTCCGCCTCGTCCAGCCGGTTGGCGACCGGGACCCCGATCACCACCTCCGGCTGGCGGGCGTGCCGGGACAGCACCCTGGCGTAGGCGGCGAGCGCCACCGCGAACAGCGTGACCCCGTGCTCCTTGGCCCAGTCGGTCAGCCGCTGGACCAGCTCCGGATCGACCGGACGGCGCAGCACCGCGCCGCGGTGGGTGAGCACACCGGGCCGGGGCCGGTCGGTGTGCAGGGCGAGCTTCGGGGCGCCTGCGAGCAGTTCGCGCCAGTGCTCCAGACGCCTGGTGTGCTTCTCCCACAGCGTGCGCTGGGCCTCGGCGTAGTCCAGGTAGGAGGCGCCCGGCGCGGGCGTCGACCGGCCGTTGTACTGCGCCGCGATGTCGTCGAGCAGCAGTCCGACCGCCCATCCGTCGCAGGCGATGTGGTGCACCAACACCACCAGCGCGTGCCGGCCGGTCCCCCAGGAGACGATCCGGGCCCGCAGCACCCGGCCGTCGGCCAGCGCGAACGGCACGGCGGCCTCGGCGGCCACCAGGTCGCGCAGGTGGCGGTCCTCGGCCGGCCGGTCGGCCGGCGGGTGGGTGACGGCGGTGACGTCGGGCTCCGCCGTGTCGTGCACCAGCTGAGTCAACTCGCCGTCCCGCACGGCGAACCCGGTGCGCAGCACCGCGTGCCGGGCGGTGACCGCACGGACCGCCGCGGCCAGCCGGTCGTGGTCCAGCGCACCGGTCATGCGCAGCGCGAACGCCACCACGTAGGCGGGGTTGCCCGGTTGCAGCTCGTTGAGGAAGTAGAAGCGCTCCTGCGTGAACGATGCCCTGCCGCTGCGCTCCCGCGTGAACGATGCCCTGCCGCTGTCGGTCATACCGCCCCTCCGGTGTCCATGACGGCCTCCGGGCGGGCGCTGCCCGCCATCGCGTCGGCGCTGCGCCGCGCGGCGGGCCCGATCAGCGCGGCCGCGGCGAGCATCAGCCCGGCGATCGCGATCCAGCCCCAGAAGCCTGCCGAGATGACCAGGCCGGAGAAGAGCGCCGGCCCGGCGATGTTCTGGGTCGCCACGTGCAGGTCGAACGCGCCGAGGTACTCGCCCTCGGCGTGCTTGGGTGCCAGCCCGAAGGCGAGGCCCCAGGCCGAGGCGGACTGCATGACCTCGGCCACGGACAGCATCAGGGCGGTCACGACGATCGCCGCGGTGGCCGCCCCGGTCTGGTGCCACAGGGCGGTGACCGAGGCGGCGGCGCAGCCCGCCGCGATCCACAGCCCGGCCCGGCGAGCCGTCGCCGCGGCGCCCGCTACCGTCTCGGCGCCCTTGCTCGCCCGCACCTGGAAGAGGATGACGAAGACGGTGTTGACCACCAGGAGCAGCGGCACCAGGAACGGCCGGACGGCGGCGCGCTCCAGGGCCCACAGCGGCAGCACCACCATGAGCAGGCTGATGTGCGAGGCGAGCACGGTCGACAGTCCGACCACGCCGAGGAACCGCAGGTCGCGCACCGCGCCGAAGGGCCGGGGACGCTGTTCCGGGTCGCCGGGCGGCCCCTCCGGCAGGCGGGTCACCAGCAGCGCCGCGAGACCGAGCAGCACCGCCGCGACCGCGGGGATCAGCACCAGCAACCGGGTGCTCAGCGCGGCCGCGGCGGCGATGCCGATGCCCGCGCTGAAACCGACGTTGAACACCGTACGCATGGTCGCGTTGAGCCGGACCCGCTCGCCCTCCGGGATCACGGTGGCCAGCAGCGCGTTCTCGGTCGGTCCGATCCCGTAGTCCAGGAAGCCGACCAGGGTCACCAGGACGTAGAACTGGACCGCGTCGTCCACCGCGGAGTACAGCCCGAAGCCGGCCGCGACGGCCGCGAACAGCAGGAACAGCAGGGTGCGTTTGCGCATCCGGTCGGCGATCATGCCGAAGAGCACCGAGGAGAGCAGTCCGGCGAAGCCCGCCAGCGACAGACCGATGCCCACCTCGGCGGCGGTCAGCCCGACGTGCAGGGTGAAGTAGACGATGCTGCCGGAGAGGAAGACGCCCTTGCCGGTCGCCTCGGCGAACCGGATCGCCAGCAGTCGCCGGCGCAGCGCGTCGGCGGGGATCAGCCGGCCGAGCAGGCCGGTGGTGTTGTCCACGGACCCGGGCACCTCAGTACTCACCCCGTCCGTACGCGAGGAGCGTGGCGACCCGCTCCGGCTGCGGTGCGCGCGCCGCCCCGAGCGGGGCCAGCACCCTGGCCCAGCCGTCCAGCCGCTCGGCGTCGAGTCCGGCTGCCGCCGCCAGGCCGTCGCGGCGGTCCACCATGTCCGCGAGGTCCGCGCCCTCCAGCACGTAGTCGGCCGCGTCGAAGCACCGTTCGCCGACGCAGGCGATCGGACTCCGGGCCACCAGGCCCCGGCGGTCCGAGGTGAGCACATTGCCCAGGTGCAGGTCACCGTGGAGGAGCACCCGTTCGGGTTCGGTGGCCAGCAGCCGGTCGGCGATCCGCCTCGCCTCCGCCAGCTCGGCACCGCCCTGCTCGGCCCAGCCGAGCATCATGCCGAGCCAGTCGGCGGCCTGCCGGGGCGCGCTCGCCGGGTCGCCGACCGTGTGCAGGTCGTCCAGGAACCGCGCGTAGTCGGCGGGGGACGGCGGCCGCGGCAGGTCCTCGACCGGAGTGCCGGGCCGGACCGCCTCCAGCAGCGCCGCGCCCCGGCTGCTCCCGTGCACCTCGGGCACCCGGCCGCCGGGGGCGAACTGCCGCAGCATCGCCACTTCCTCGGCGAGGGCGTAGGCGTCCGGCGCGAGCTTCAGCTCGGCCTCGCCCATCGGCCCGGTGCAGGAGACCAGCACGGAGGTCACGGCCGACGAGAAGTCGACGCCGACCACCTCCCCGATGTCGAGTTCCCACTCCCCGGCCAGGGCCGCCACCTGTTCCGGCAGCGAGCCCACCCAGCGACGGTTCACCTTTCCCCGGCGCATGAAGTCCGCGATCGCCTGCAATCGCCCGGCTATCAACTCCAAATCCAGCAAAGGGGACACCCCTTCCATGAGTCGCTTCGTGGTTGGTCGGACGGGTGGGGACGGCCGAGCGGTCCCGCCCCGCTGGCCATCGCCACGGGAGGAGCCTCCGACAGGGCTGTGCAAGGCCGATGGAATGGCTGTGCAAGACCTGTTGAATTCGCGTGGCCGGGGTTTCGACACGGATCAACGACCCTTGACGCTGACCGTTCACATAGGTTCAATTTCCCAGCGGCCACCGGCCTTTCGGGGGAAGAAATGACAGAAACCAGCGTCTTTTTCGGGGTGCTCGGCCCCGTCGAAGTCCGTGTCGACAGCGCCACCGTCGCGCTGCCGTCGCGGGTGAGAGTCCTGCTCGCGGCGCTCCTGTGCCGTCCCAACCGGACGGTCAGCGTCGACGAGCTCACCGACATCGTGTGGAGCAACGAGCCGCCCGCCGCGCCGGCCACCCTGCGCAGCCATGTGCTGCGCCTGCGGCGCCTGTTGGGCGAAGGATCGGACCGGGTGGTGACCACCGGTCCCGGGTACCGGATCGAGGTGGGGGCGCGGACCGAACTCGACACCCTGCTCTTCGGCGAGCACTGCGAATCGGCCCGCGACGCCGCGCGGTCGAACGACTGGCCCGCCGTCTGGACGGCGGCCTCCGCGGCCCTGGGCCTGTGGCGCGGCACGCCCCTGGCCGACGTGAACTGCGACCGGCTGCACCGGGACGAGACACCGGGCTGGACCCAGTCCCGGGTGGAGGTCACCGAGTTGGCCGCCCGGGCCGGTCTGGAACTGGGCCGCGCGGCCGAATCCGTGCTGCTGCTCACCCGCCTCGCCGCGGAGGAGCCGCACCAGGAAGGCGTGCACGCGCTGCTGATCGAGGCCCTCGCGGTCGCCGGCCGCCGGGCCGAGGCACTGGCCGTCTACCGGCGGCTGCGCACCGCGCTCGCCCGCGACCTCGGCATCGAACCGGGCGCCCGGATCGCGGCCGCCCACCAGCGGGTCCTGCGTTCCGGCGGCAACTCGCCGGCCCTGCAGAGCAGTTCGGAGCGAACGGCGCCGCCCGACCGGGACCGGCGGACCGGGCCCGAGCCGGACCTCACCGGCCTGCCCGCGGGCCCCGTCCCGAATCCGGACGGGACCGGCACCGAGCTCCGGCGAGAGCACCCGGCGCCGGCCGGGCCGGGCACCCTGCCGCCCCGGCTCCCGGCGGAACCGGTCACCGTGCTCCGCCAACTCCCGGCCGACCTGCCCTTCTTCAGCGGACGCGCGGAGGAGCTGCGGACCCTGCTGGCGGCCCCGGCCGCCGGACCGGCCGGGGTCTCGGCCACCGTGCTGGTCACCTCGATCGAGGGCATGGCCGGGGTGGGCAAGACCCAACTGGCCGTGCACGCGGCGCACGAGCTGGTCCGGGCCGGCCGGTTCGGCACCCTGCAGCTGTACGTGAACCTGCGCGGCTTCGATCCGGACCGGCCACCCGCCGACCCCTCCGACGTCCTGGCGGGCCTGCTGCACGCCCTCGGTGTGGACCGCTCGCTGATGCCCGAGGGCCTCGACGCGCGCGCCGCCCTGTTCCGCGACCGTCTGCACGGCCGCGAAGCACTGCTGCTGCTCGACGACGCGGCCGACGCGCACCAGGTCCGCCCGCTGATCCCGGCCGACCCCGGCTGCCTGGTGCTGATCACCAGCCGGCGCAGTCTGGCCGGACTGGACGGCGCCCGCTCCCTGCCGCTCACCACCCTGCCCCCCGCCGAGGCGCTGCGGCTCCTGGACGCGGTCGCCGGTGCCGAGCGGGTCGCCGACTCCCCCGGGGCCGCGGCCCAGGTCGTCCACGCCTGCGGGCACCTGCCGCTGGCGCTGGTGCTCGCCGCGGCACGCCTGCGGGCCCGCCCGGCCTGGCGGCTCGCGGACCTCGTCGACTACCTGAGACCCGGCGGCATCACTGCCCTGACCACCGGCGGCCGCTCGCTGCGCGCCAGCCTCGACCTCTCCTACCGTCGGCTGCCCGAGGAGGCCCGGCGGGTATTCCGGCTGCTGGCCGTCCATCCGGGACGCGAGTACACCGCGCCGGCGATCGCCACGCTGGCCGGCGTCGACCCCGCGGCCGCACGCGAGACGCTGGAACTGCTGGTCGACGAGAACCTGTTGATCCAGGACACGCCGGCCCGGTACCGCCTGCACGACCTGCTGCACGCCTTCGCCGCCGAACTCGCGGAGGGCGGGGCCGCCGACCGCCTGGCCCTCTACCGGCTGACGGTGTGGTACTGCCACACCGCCCGCGCGGCGGACGAACTGCTGCGCGCCCGCTCGTCGGCGGTCCGCCCGCGCTACGCCCCGCCGCTGCCCCCGCCGGTGCTGCCGGCCCTGCGCTTCCCGGACCACGACCGGACGCTGGCCTGGCTGGACGCGGAGCGCGCCAACCTCACCGCGGTGCTCGCCCGCGCGGCCGAACAGGGCCTGGGACCGCTGGTCGCCGCGCTGGCGCTCTCGCTCAGCTGGTACCTGCACACCCGCGGCCCGGCGTCGAGCCTGCTGGCGGTGCTGCGCACCACCCAGGCCACGGTCAGTCCGGAGGCGGACCCGGCACTCGCCGCCCGGGTGCTCACGGAGCTCGGCGACTGCCACGCGCTCACCCGCCGGTTCCAGGAGGCCCTCCGGCACCACGAGCGCGCCCTGGAACTGCACCGGGCCAACCGGGACCGGGACGGCGAGGCCGCCGCGCTGCTCAGCCTGGGCAGCGCCCTCGACCGGCTGGACCGGCCGCAGGAGGCCGTCCGGTGCTGGCGGCAGGCCCGGGTGATCTTCGCCGAGCTGGGCAACCGGCTCGGCGCGGCCACCTGCCTGGTCAACCTGGCCCGCTCCTACCGGGCGCTGGAGCGGTTCGACGAGGCCGTCGCGCACGACCGCGACGCGCTGGCGGCCTTCCGGGGCCTCGACGACGAGCACGGGCAGGCGCAGGCGCTGGCCGGGCTGGGCGAGCTCCACCAACTGCTGGACCGCGACGCCGAGGCCGTCGGCTACCGGCGCCAGGCCCTGCTGCTGTACCGACGGGCCGGCGACCGCTACGCCGAGGCGGTGGTGCTGGACGGGCTGGGAACCTCGTACTCGCGGCTCGGCCGGCCCGAACAGGCGGTGCGGGCCTGGCGCGGGGCGCACTCGATCCTGACGGACATCGCGCACCCGCGTGCCGCGGAGGTCGAACGGCACCTGGCCGGGGCGGCGGCCGGGCGCGCGGGGAACCGCACCGAGCGACGGTCGTACGCACGGTCGCGGTAGCGGGCGCTGCGGTGGCGGGCACTGCGGTGGCGGGCACTGCCGTGGCGGGCACTGCGGCAGCGGGCACCGCGATGGTGGGCACCGCAGTGGCAGGCACCGCGGACCGCTCTACCGGCAGGAACAGCAATCGGGCGGGGGGGGGGGGGGCCCCGGCGGGGGCCCCCCCCCCCCCCCCCCCCCGACCCGTTTCACGCCCTGCGCCGCGTCACCTCCGGCGCCGCGCCGGCGGCTTCGGCAGCGCCGCCCGGTCCAGCTTCCCGTTCCGGGTCAGCGGCATGGTCGCCAGCACCACCGTGCGCCCCGGCAGCATGTAGCGGGGCAGCGCCTCCGCCAGGTGCGCCGTCAGGCCGGCCGGCTCCTGCCCGTTCGCGGTCACCAGGTAGGCCACCAGGACCGGGACCGCGCCCAGGTCCTCGCGCAGCAGCACCACCGCCTCCGACACCGCCGGGTGACCGCACAGCACCGCCTCGATCTCGCCCGGCTCGATCCGCAGACCACGCAGCTTGACCTGGTGGTCGAGGCGACCGAGGAACTCCAGCCGCCCACCGGCCGTCCACCGCACCAGGTCGCCCGTGCGGTACAGCCGCGCGTCCGGCCCGGCGCCGAAGGGGTCCGGCACGAACCG
Source organism: Kitasatospora sp. NPDC089913 (assembly GCF_044748625.1). Lineage (NCBI taxonomy): Bacteria > Bacillati > Actinomycetota > Actinomycetes > Kitasatosporales > Streptomycetaceae > Kitasatospora > Kitasatospora sp. NPDC089913. The sequence goes on from NZ_JBIVGI010000019.1 coordinate 129,869, forward strand.
CTCGGCGGTGAGGTCCGGCCGGCCGACGTAACCCCGGGCCAGCCCCACTCCCCCCAGGTACAGCTCGCCCGGTGTGCCGATCGGCACCGGCTCGCGCGCGTCGTCCAGGACGTGGGCCGTGGTGTTGGCGATCGGCACGCCGATCGGGACCCCGCCCTCGGGGTCGTCGTCGCGGCAGGTCCAGTGCGTGACGTCGACCGACGCCTCGGTCGGACCGTACAGGTTGTGCACCTCGGCCCGGCTGCGCTCCCGGAAGCGGCGTACGACGGCCGAGGTCAGCGCCTCACCGCTGCACACCACCCGGCGCAGCGCCGTGCACCGCGCGACTCCCGGTTCCTCCGCGAAGACCGCCAGCATCGACGGCACGAAGTGGGCGGTGGTGACCCCCTGTTCCGCCATCACCCCGGCCAGGTAGGCCGGGTCCCGGTGCCCGTCCGGCCGCGCCATCACCAGCCGGGCGCCGGCCAGCAGCGGCCAGAAGAACTCCCAGACCGACACGTCGAAGGTGTACGGCGTTTTCTGGAGCACCACGTCGTCCGGGGTCAGCCGGTACCGGTCCTGCATCCAGAGCAGCCGGTTGACGATGCCGCGGTGCGGGATCGCCACGCCCTTGGGGCGCCCGGTCGAGCCGGAGGTGTAGATGATGTAGGCCAGGTCGGCGTCCGAGGGTTCGCGCGCGGGCGCCGGAGTCGGGGGCGGGGGCGGGTCGGTGGGCGGGGCGCCCCCGTCGAGCGGCAGCAGCACGGAGCCGGTACCGGCGAACAGCGGGGCGAACGACTCGTCCGCGAGCACCACCGCCGGGCGGGCCTCGTCCAGGATGCCGCGGATCCGCGCCGCCGGATGCTCGCAGTCCAGCGGCAGGTAGGCGCCGTCCGCCAGCAGCACGCCCAACAGGGCCACCACCAGGGCGACCGACCGCTGGGCGCAGACGGCCACCGGCACGTCCGGCCCGACCCCGTTCGCGCGCAGCCGCTCCGCCAGGACCCCTGCCCTGGCGACGAGTTCGGCGTAGTCGATCTCCTCTGCGGCGTCGGCGACCGCGACCGCCGTGGGGGTGCGCCGGGCCCGGTCGAGGATGTACTCGTGCAGCCGACGCGGCTCGCCGTAGTCGACGGAGGTCTCGTTGAAGCCGAGCAGTCGCGCGCGCTCGGTCTCGGGCAGCAGCTCCAGTCGGCCGACCGGGCGGCCGGGATCGGCGAGGGCCGCCTCGGCGAGCCGGCCGAGCCGCAGTCCGGCCGCGACGACCGTCTCCCGGTCGTGGCGGTCGAGCCGGTAGCGCAGCGCCCCGGCCGGGGCGGGCTCGAGGTGCAGTTCGAGGTCGTGGCGGAGCTCGTCCCCGACATCCTCCGACCGTGGCTCGCCCGGACGGCCCACCAGCACCTGGCAGGGCGACGGCGACCCGGCACCACCGGAGAACCCGGCCAGCGCCAGGAGCCGGACCGGCGGCACGTCCTGGTGCCGCTCCGCCTGCCTCAGGGTGTCGGCGGTGGAACGCAGTTGATCGAGGAAGGTGGCACCGGGGGCGAGAACGGCGCGCAGCGGGAGCGTCCCGCCGCGGCCACCGGTGCGAGGCACGGCGATCACCACGTCGTCCTGCGCGCGGCAGCGGTGCAACAGGACCTGCACCAGGGTGACCAGGACGTCGAACGGGCGGCAGCCCTCGGTGGCGGCCAGCTTGGCGATACCGTCCAGCAGCGGCGCGGACAGGGCGAACGGCACTGTCCCGGTGTCGCCCGTCCCACCCGTCCCAGCCGTTCCAGCCGTTCCAGCCGTTCCAGCCGTTCCAGCCGTTCCACCCGGCCGACCGGCGCCGCTCGGTCCACCCGCGGCCCCGAAGAGGCCCGGCAGGCCCGACCGGGCGGGCGCACCCGCGAGGTGCTCCGCCCAGAATCGCTCTGCCACGCCGTTCGGGCCTTCGTGGGCAACGGGGTAGGCCGGATCGGCCGGATCGGCCCCGTCATTCGGATCGTTCGGATCGTTCGGAAACTCGCGTGCATTCTCCAGGCTCATGAGGCCCCCATGTCGGACGAACACGACTGAACAGACAGGGAATTCACAAGGCGGGAAGACGGGAATCGGGCTCCGGGGCGGACCGGGCGACAGAACCGACGACGGTCGGCTGTTGATTCCCCCATGCCCTTTCACCCTAGCGCCGGGCGGAGCCGGTGCGAACAGGAAGACCTCGACTGTGACTTGGGTCACGGGGCGGAGCCGGGTCGCCCGGTGGGGTCAGTCGCGGCCGAGCGCGTGCTCGCGTCGCTCCAGGTGGATCTCCACGAACACCGCGACCTTGGCGCGCAGCGCCCAGGGGTCGAAGGGTTTGACGATGAAGTCGACGGCGCCGGCGGCGTAGCCCCGCATCGAGTACTCGGGGTCGTTGCCGATGGCGGTGAGGAAGATGATCGGGATGTCACGGGTGCGGGCGCGGCGCTTGATGTGGGCGGCGGTCTCGTAGCCGTCCATCCCGGGCATCTGGACATCGAGGATGATCACCGCGAAGTCGTCGGACTCCAGCAGCGCCTTGAGCGCCTCCTGACCGGAGGAGACGGAGACCACCTCATGACCGTGGGTGTGGAGGACGGCTTCGAGAGCCATCAGGTTGGGGCGCCGGTCGTCGACCAGCAGCACCTTCGGCCGGCAGCCCGCGACCAGCGCGGGGGCGTCCAGCGGGTCGACCAGGCGCACGAGTTCGGGCTCGGGCAGGACGGCGCCCTGCTGCTGCTCGACCACCTCCAGCTGGCGTTCCAGCAACTCGCAGCGAGCCTCGGCGAACGCCGCTCGCCGACGGGTCCGCTCCAGCTCCGCGCCGAGCCGGGCGACCTGGAGGGCGAGGACGTTGCGCTCCTCCAGGATCGCCGCGCGGTCCTCGTCGACCGGCTCCGGCCGGCGGGCGGCCGACCCGCCCGGGTGCTCCAGCCTCGTCAACCGCGCGTCCAGGTCGTCGATCGCGTGGTGGCAGCCGTCCAGTGCGTGGTCGAGCTCCTCCTCCCGGGCGCCGGTCCGCCTGACCTCCCGGTCCGCGGCCTTCAACTGCCCCTCCAGTTGCCGCACGGCCTGGCCGATCGAGGCGTTGGTGCGCACGGCCGCGACGCGCAGCGCCCGCAGGTGTTCCCGTGCCGCCTGCTCGATGCGGGTCCCGCGGACCTCCTCGATGTGGCGCAGGAAGTCGTCCATGAAGTCGGCCGGCGGGACGCGGGTGCCCGCCAGGTAGCGGGAGAGCGTGCCCGCGTCCACGTAGCACCGCGCCGCGCAGCGGCGGACCGAGACCGCCAGCTCGGAGAACAGCTCCCGCAGGGCCTGGGCCAGGGCCCGGCACTCGCTGTTCAGGTTCTCGCCCAGCGGTTGAAGACCGCTCATCCCCACCCCTTCGGCCCGGCCGCCTCCCGGCGGACGACCACCTCGTGCCGCCCTCCCCGGCGGCCGCTCCATGCTTTCCCCACCGGGGCCGTTCATGACGGTGTTCCAGGAACTTCCTCGGCCTCGACGGCGATCAGACGGTCGAAGAACGGCACCGCGAGACCGAACGCCCCCGCCCCGTACAGGACGCCCTCCGCGGCGTGCGCCCCGGAGAGCCGCACCAGCACCCCCGCGCCGATCCCGGTGAGCACCGCGGACAGCAGGATCAACGCCGACCTCGTGGACAGCAGCGCACGCCGCATCCGGACCTCCGACATCGAGGACCCGCACCGGCGTTCGCCGCGGGGTCCGACCTCCCGGCCGGAACGCCGGGTCGGCAGAATCCTGTCCGGCCAGGGAACCGTTGCGCGTCCCGCAACACCCGGCAACGGCACACGGCGACAAACCGGCAACACCCTGCGGGCAGGCGTGCGCGCACGCCTGCCCGCACGTCTGCGCGAGCGGCCGGAGCAGGATCTCGCCGCCGCCGGCGGTGGTGGTGATCGCGTCCGCGCCGGCGAAGTCGGCACTCATCGGTCGGGGAGCCCTCTCCGTCACGGGGGGCGCTTGGGCCCGGGCCGACCGACCGCACTCGGCCGGCCCCTGCGGCTGCCGGCTGCGACGGCGGGAGACGGGGGCAGGAAAGGGGAGGCAGGAGGCGCGGAACCCGGCGGGCCGCGCGACGCTACGGCACGGCCGGGCAGACCAGGGTCACGAGGGAGGAGGTGCCGGCGATGGGCGGCAGGGAGTCGTGGATGCCCTGGTCGTACTCGTAGTAGACATAGGACAGGTAGAAGCCCACCTTCGTGACCCAGGCGCAGTCCGCGTCAGGAGCGAACCGGAAGGAGACCGTCACCGTGCGGCTCTCGCCGGGCGCCACGGGTGCCTGCGGTGCGGTCAGGTTGTAGCTGAACCCGAACTGGTTCGGTCCGCACCAGCTGGCCGCGGTACACCCGGTGAACGCGTACGGGGCCACCCCGGAGCCCGCCGGGACGAAGAAGTCCGGGGTCACGGTCGCGTAGAGGAAGTTCACCGGGCCGGACTCGCGGTTGGTGAACGTCACGGTCACGTTCGCGGCCTGTCCGGGTGCGACCGTCGTGCGGTCGACGCTCATGGTGAAGCGGGGCGCGGGGGGATCGGCCACGGCGAAGGCCTGCCGGCCGAAGCCCATCAGAGTGAGGAACAACGTCAGTGCGGCGACGAGGCGTACACGCCTCATCGCGGAGGCGGGTATGAACATGGTCGCCCAGCGTAGCGATCCGTGCCCCGTTCGTCTGCCTCGCGCTCCTGAAACCGGCCACGGGCGCCCGCCGCGGGGCTCGCGCGGGAGTCCGCGCGGCAGTCGGTGGCGGGACGGACGACCGATCGACTTGATCACCCCTTGGACCTGCGGGAAGAGACGGTGGGGGCTGGCGTAGCCTTCCCCCACCGAGGGCCGGCCCGCGCGACGGGCGGGGCGTCCCTCCTCCGTTCGTCTCCCGAGAGGATGCCGATGTTCAAGGTCAACGAGTACTTCGACGGCGCGGTCAAGTCGATCGCCTTCAGCGCGGAGGAAGGTCCGGCGACCGTCGGCGTCATGGCGCCCGGTGACTACGAGTTCGGCACCGCGAAGCGCGAGACCATGCACGTGGTCAGCGGCGCGCTGACCGTCAGGCTTCCCGGCTCCGAGCAGTGGGAGACCTTCAGGGCCGGCGACCGGTTCGACGTCCCGGCCGACAGCAGGTTCCAGGTCAGGAGCGCGGTCGAGACCGCCTACCTCTGCGAGTACCGGGACTGACGTCACGGGCCGCCCCGCCACCAGCGGCCTCCTGGGTGAACAGGCTCCGGCCGGGGCGAGGTGAGCCGTCGGTTCGGGTGGTCGGCGGGGACAGTGGGCGGGACGGCATTGTCCCCCCCGAAGGCGAGACCGATCCGTATGCCTCCTCCGTCCGAGCGGTCCGCGGTCCGGATGCGAAAGCGAGTGCCGCAGCGGGTACGGCAGCGGGTGTGGATCCGGCGCGGACCCGGATCCGCGGGTGCGCCGCCCGCCCCCGGCCCCGCCCCTGCTCCGATGTGGGGACGGGTGCCGGTCTGGCGGCCGATGGTCGTGCTGGGCGTGATCGCGGTGCTGTGCGTCGCGGGTCTGGCGCTCTACTTGAACGAACGGTCCAGCCGCGAGCACGTGCAGGTGGTGGGTTCGGCCGGGGCCGCCGACTACCTGCTGGTGGGTGTCACCCTGCAGCGGGTGGACGCGGCCGGGGAGGCGTTGACGGCCAAGATCCTGGTCGAACCGCAGGGCGCGCTCGCGGTGGCCGACAACCCGCTGGCCCCGACCCAGGAGCTGGTGCTGGAGACGACCTCGTTGGAGCAGGCCGTGCTCCGCTACCCGGAGGGCCGGCGGATCGGGACCACCACGGTGTCCTTCGCCCTCACCGACGGACGGATCTCGGACTACCCGTTCGACCGCTACCACGCCCTGATCGGCTTCCAGGCCAGTGCCGGCGGCCGGGACGTGCCCGTGGTGATCGCGCTGCGGGGAACCGACCCGTTCTTCACCGTGCGACAGAGCGATCAGGAGGAGGACCGGGGCGCCGTCGCGGTGACCGAGCGGGTGAGCCGGTCGCGCAGCACGTTCATCCTGGCCTGGTTCATGATGGCGGCGATGTGGGCGCTGGGCCTGTCCGTACTCGCAGCGGCATGGCTGATCACCCGGCAGCGGCGCGGTCTGGTGTGGCCCGCCCTGGGCTGGATGGCGGCCACCCTGTTCGCCCTGATCGGGATGCGCAACGCCGCGCCCGGCAGCCCGCCGATCGGCTCGCTGCTGGACTACGCGGCGTTCTACTGGGCCGAGGCGCTGGTGACGGTGGGGCTGACGATGACGGTGGTGCGAGGGGCCCGGACGGAGAGCCGCGGCGCGGCGTGAGCGGGAGCTCTACGAGCCCCTCCCACAGAGCGAAAGGCTGATGGGTCGTCAGCAGCGCGGTACGTGGAGGGCGAGGCCGCCGCGCGAGGTCTCCTTGTACGTGGACTTCATGTCGGCGCCGGTGTCGCGCAGGGTGCGGATGACCGCGTCGAGCGGGACGAGGTGCCGACCGTCGCCGTTGAGGGCCAGGCGGGAGGCGGTGACGGCCTTGACGCTGCCGATGGCGTTGCGCTCGATGCAGGGGATCTGGACCAGGCCGGCCACCGGGTCGCAGGTGAGGCCGAGGTGGTGTTCCAGGGCGATCTCGGCGGCGTTCTCGACCTGGCCGGGGGTGCCGCCCAGGACCTCGGTGAGGCCGGCGGCGGCCATGGCGGCCGCGGTGCCGACCTCGCCCTGGCAGCCCACCTCCGCGCCGGAGATGGAGGCGTTGCGCTTGACCAGGCTGCCGATGGCGGCGGCGGTGAGCAGGAAGCGGACGGTGCCCTCCTCGTCGGCGCCGGGGGTGGACCGGTGGTAGTGGTGCAGGACGGCGGGAACGATGCCGGCGGCGCCGTTGGTGGGGGCGGTGACCACGCGGCCACCGGCGGCGTTCTCCTCGTTGACGGCCAGGGCGTCGAGCGCGACCAGGTCCAGCGCGCGCAGCGGGTCGGCGGGGCGGCCGTCGGCGCGGACCAGACGCCGGTGCAGGGCCGGGGCACGACGGGGGACGTCGAGGCCGCCGGGCAGGGTGCCCCCGGTGCGGTGGCCGCGTTCGACACAGCCGCGCATGACCGCCCAGACCTGGAGCAGGTGGGCACGGACCTCGGCCTCGGGGCGACGGGCGGTCTCGTTGGCCAGCACGACGTCGCTGATCCGGCCGTCCCCGGCGAGGCGGAGCAGCTCCTCGGCATCGGAGAAGGGTGCCGGGACGTCGGCCGGGCCGGTGCCGCCGGCGGGGTCCTCCCCCGCCTCGCCGAGCAGGAAGCCGCCGCCGACCGAGTAGGCGGTGCGCTCGGCCAGGACGGCACCGCGGCGGCCGAGTGCGGTGAAGGTCAGGGCGTTGGGGTGGGCGGGCAGTGAACGCTCCGGGTGCAGGACCAGACTGTGGCGGACGGTCGGGCCGCCCGGCAGCCGGACCCGGCCCTCGGCCTCCATCCGGCGGAAGCGCTCCTCGGCGGTGGTGATGTCCACCGTCGCGGGTTCCTCCCCGGCCAGGCCGAGCAGGACGGCCCGGTCTGTGCCGTGGCCGGTGCAGGTGGCGGCGAGCGAGCCGAAGAGTTCGGTCCGGACGGCCGCCACCCGCACCAGCAGGTCCTTCCGGTCGAGCTCCTGGACGAAGTGCCGGGCGGCGCGCATCGGGCCGACGGTGTGTGAGCTGGACGGTCCGATGCCGACGCGGAAGAGGTCGAACACGCTGATCAAGGGGGCTCCAACGGGGCAGGCGGGTGGACGGGCAGAGCGGGGCGGAAAGCGGGGGTGGACGGCCGCCGCCCCTGGTCTACCGCCGACCGGCCGCACGTGGTGGCGATCACTCGCCAACGGCGTCGGCGGGCATCCGCCACACCGCCCGCCTGGAAGGCGCCGCCGGGTCGTGCCACCATCCCGGGACGCGGCCGGTGGCGGTAGGTGCCCGGGCCGCCCGTCACGGGAGGAACACGCATGGAGGACGAGGATCTGCCGGCCCACCTGTGCCGACTCGGCCTGACACGCCGTGAGGCGGAGCTGTACGAGGCGCTGCTGGCCTCCGGTCCCGGGGGCCGCCGCGGGGAGGCGGAGGCAACCGGGGCCGAGGAGACCGGGGTGGAAGGAACCTGGCCGGAGGGGACCGAGCCGGAGGATCTCGGGCCCGAGCTGACACGGCTGCGGCGGCTGGGACTGGTCACCGTCGCCACCGCCGACCGGCGGCGGCACGTACCGGTGGAACCCACCGTGGCCCTGGAGTACCTGGCGCACAGCCGGGCCGCCGAGGTCCGTGCGGCGCAGCAGGCGGCGGTCAACGCCTACCGCGGGTGGCGGCGTTCGGCCGGTACGCAGCGCACGGACGACCTGGTGGAGGTGGTCACCGGGGACTCCATCGTCGAGGCGATCGAGACCATCGAGGCGGCGGCCGAGCGGGAGGTGCTGCGCTTCGACTCGCCGCCGTACCACACCCACGGCGCCGCCAATCCGATCGAGATCGAGAACCTCCGCAGGGGGGTGGAGTACCGGGTCGTCTACGCCAGATCCGCCGTCCAGCACGCCGCCTACTACGCCGTGAACATCCAGCCCTCCATCGCGGCGGGCGAGCAGGCCCGGATCCTGCCCACCGTGCCGGTCAAGCTGACCGTGTTCGACCGGCGGCTGGCGATCGTCTCGATGTCCTTCGTCGAGGCCGAGGCGAACGACTCGCTGCTGCTGGTGCACCCCTCCAGCCTGCTCTCCGCGCTGACCGGCCTGTTCGAGACCTCCTGGCGGGCCGCTCTGCCGATGCACCTGGGGGACCGGGTGCCCCCGGCGCTCAGCACGGTCCAGCGGCGGATCGTCGAACTGCTCGCCACCGGGGTCACCGACGAGACCATCGCCGAGCTGCTCGGCATCAGCCGCCGCACCCTCTCGCGCCAGCTGGAGCAGCTCAACTCCCGTGCGGGGTCGGTCACCCGCTTCCAGATGGCGTTGCACGCGGCACGCAACGGATGGATCTGAACGGCCGGTCGACGGACGGATCCACCGGCCGATCAACGGGTGGATCGACCGGCCGATCGCGGACAGCTGCGGTGGCGAGGCTGCGCCAGTGGCGGCGGGTGGCGCCCACGGCCCGGTCCCGGACGGTACTCCTGGTGGCCCCCGACGCAGCCACCAGGAGCCCCACGTGCCCGAGCACCGCGCAGTCCGCCGCGCCCTCGTCCTCACCGCGGCCACCCACACGCTGACCGGCACCTCGATGGCCGCACCGCACGTCACGGGCGCCGCCGCGCTCCACCTCTCCGCGCACCCGGGGGCCACCCCCGCGCAGGTGCAGGAGGCGCTGGTCCGGGCCGCCACCAGCGACAGGATCGGCAAGGCCGGCAGCAACACGCCCAACCGTCTGCTGTACGTCCGCCCGCTGGGCGACAACCCGACCCCGTGACGGTCGAGCTCCGCCGCCAGCGTGCGCCGCCGACACGACCGTGCGGCAGTCCGGCCCCACCCGCGCGGCCGTACGGCACCCCCACCCCCACCCCCACCCCCACCCCCACTCCCACTCCCAGCCTCACCCCCTCACCCTCACCCAGGAGATCAGCATGTCCAGCGGAACCCCCCTCGGCGCGACGAAGACCCTCGCGCTCTCCGCGGCACTGACGGCCACCCTCGCCACCGCCCTCGCCACCACCGGCTCCGGCCCCGCCTCGGCCGCGCCCGCCTTCCCGCGCCCGGACCACGTCGTGGTCGTCGTGATGGAGAACCACGCCTTCAAGCAGATCATCGACAGCAGCAGCGCCCCCTACATCAACTCCCTCGCCAAGGGCGGCGCCGTACTGAAGGCCTCGTACGGCATCACCCACCCCAGCCAGCCCAACTACTTCGCCCTCTTCTCCGGCGGCACCCAGGGCATCACCGGCGACGGCTGCTACTCGGTCGGATCGATGTCCGCCGCCAACCTGGGCTCGGAGCTGATCGCGGCCGGCCGGACCTGGGGCAGCTACAACGAGTCCCTCCCCAGCGAGGGCTCCACCACCTGCAAGAGCGGCAAGTACGCCCAGAAGCACAACCCCTGGTTCGCCTTCAAGAACGTGCCGGCGAAGTCGGGCCACACCTTCGCCCAGTTCCCCACCGACTTCACCGCACTGCCCACCGTCTCCTTCGTCGTCCCCAACCTCTGCAACGACATGCACGACTGCAGCGTGGGCACCGGTGACGGCTGGATCAAGAACAACCTCGCCGCGTACGCCGACTGGGCCAGGACCCACAACAGCCTGCTCGTGGTCACCTACGACGAGGACGACCGCAACAGCGGCAACCAGATCCCCACCGTGCTCTACGGGCAGCCCGTCAAGGCCGGGAGCGCGCCCACCACCAAGTACAACCACTACCACCTGCTCCGCACCCTGGAGGACCTCGCCGGGCTCACCGCCCACGCCGGCAAGGCCGCCGAGGTCGGCGACATCACCGGCATCTGGAACTGACGTGTACCTCGCGGACAGCCGCCGCCACGCGCGCCCGTCCGCCGACGCCGCCCCGGCCCTCGCGCCGGGGCGGCCCGCGCGGACCACCGTCACCCGGATCGCCCCCACCGTGCTGGCCCTCGGCACGGTCAGCCTGATCACCGACGTCTCCTCCGAGATGGTCACCGCCGTCCTCCCGCTCTACCTGGTCACCGCGCTCGGCGTCTCCCCGCTCGGATTCGGTGTGCTGGACGGCGTGTTCAACGGCGCCTCCGCCACCCTGCGGCTGCTCGGCGGCCTCCTCGGCGACCGGGCCGGCGGACGGCACAAGACCGTCGCCACCCTCGGCTACGGTCTCTCCGCGCTCTGCCGCCCGGCCCTCCTGCTGGTGCGCACCGCCCCGCTGATCGGCCTGGTGCTGGCGGTCGACCGGGTCGGCAAGGGCCTGCGGACCGCACCCCGGGACGCCATGATCTCCCTCGCCACCCCGCCCGAACGGCGCGGCCGCGCCTTCGGCGTGCACCGCGCGATGGACACCGCAGGAGCGCTCGCCGGACCCCTGCTCGCCTTCCTCGTCCTGCGCGGCGCCCCCGGCGGCTACCACGCCGTCTTCACCGTCAGCTCCTACGTCGCGGCGCTCGGCGTGCTGGTCCTGGTCCTGCTCGTCCCCGGCCGCGGGCTGCGCCCGGCCGCGGCGCCGGCGGCCCGGCCGCGGGCACGTGGACTGCTGCGGCTGCCGGCCCTGCGCCGGACCACCGCCTGCGCGGCCCTGCTCGGACTCGCCACCGTCAGCGACTCCTTCCTCTACCTGCTGCTCCAGCGGCGGCTCGAACTGCCGCTCGCCTGGTTCCCGCTGCTGCCGCTGGGCACGGCCGCCGTCTATCTGACGCTGGCCGTCCCGTTCGGCGTGCTCGCCGACCGGATCGGGCGCCGACGGATGTTCCTGCTCGGGCACGCCGCCCTGCTGGCGGCCTACGGACTCCTGCTCGCCCGGCCCGGCACCGACGTGTCGGCGACGGCGGTCACCGCGACGGCGGCGGCCGGTGCGGTCCTGCTGCTGCACGGGGTCTTCTACGCCGCGACCGACGGTGCGCTGGCCGCCGTCGCCGCGGGCTCCGTCCCCGAGCACCGGCAGGGGGCCGGACTGGCCCTGGTCGGCACCGGCCAGGCCGTCGGACGCTTCGTCTGCTCCTTCGCCGTCGGCGCGCTCTGGAGCCGCTGGGGCGACACCGCCGCACTCACCGTCATGACCGCCGCCCTCACCACCGCCGTCGCGGCGGCCGTCACCCTGCTGCGCCCGGTACCCGGCCGTCCGTCCCCCGACCACCGCGAGGCAGAATTCTCATGACACTCCGCCAGCGAATGCTCGTGCTGCTCACCGCCGCCGCCGTCCTGCTCGCGGCCGCGGTCCTGACCGTGCTGCACGCCGGCGACCGGGCCCGGGACGCCGCCCACCGGGCGGGCCGGGACAGCCCGCCCGTCAGGGCCGGCGCCGTCACCCTCGGGCCGCAGAGCGGCGGGCCGCACCTGGTCTTCCGCTCCATGCTCTGGGGCGACCAGCGCGACCACCTCGCCACCGTCCCCCTCACCGACCTCGTCCGCACCGCCGACCCCGCTGCCGCGCGGACCGTCGCCGCCCCCGCCTGCCTGCGCTTCCACGCCGCCGCCGGCACCGGCATCTGCCTCCGGGCGGAGCACGGCCTGCTCGGCGACGGCTACCGGGCCGTCGTGCTCGACGCCGACCTGAAGGAGGTGCGCCGCTACGACCTGGCCGGCATCCCCACCCGGGCCCGGGTCTCCCCGTCCGGCCACCTGATCGCCTGGACGGTCTTCGTCGGCGGAGACTCCTACGCGGGCACCGACTTCTCCACCCGCACCTCCGTCCTGGACACCCGCACCTGGACCCTCCAGGAGAACCTGGAGACCTACGCGGTCACCCTGGACGGCCGCCCCCACCGCGCCGCCGACACCAACCTCTGGGGCGTCACCTTCACCGACGACCGCCACTTCCACGTCACCCTCGCCACCGGCGGCCACACCTGGCTGGCCGCCGGGGACACCGTCTCGCACACCCTCACCACCCTGCACGGCAACGTCGAGTGCCCCTCCCTCTCGCCCGACGGCACCCGCATCGCCTACAAGAAGCGCGTCCCCGGCCTCCCCGAGGACGCCCCCTGGCAGCTCTACGTCCTCGACCTCGCCACCATGGCCGAGACCCCGACCGCCGAACGGCGCACCCTCGACGACCAGGCCCTCTGGCTGGACGACCGCACCCTCGCCTACGCCCTCCCCGGCGACGACGGCACCGACCTGTGGACCGTCCCCGCCGACGGCACCGGCGACCCCGTCCTGCTCGCCCGGGCCGCACTGGCACCGGCCGTGGTCTCCTGACCCCCTGCCCGGAGCACGGGTTCGAGCACCGGCGGGAAGCGGCCGAAAAGCGGTGCCCCCCGTCGCCCGCGGCCCCACCGAACCCGGCGCGCCCGGCGCGTCCGGCGGGTCCGGGGCCCGGACGCGCCGGTGCCCGTCGGCCACTGCGGCCGACGGGCACCGGTGGCGCGGGGCGCGGCGGCTACCAGCGGTACCACCGGCCCCGGCTGCCGGTGGAGGTGGTGCCCCGGGCGAGGAAGCCGAGCAGCCAGACGGCGAGCACGACCACGCCGATCCACCACAGGACCTTCACGGCGAAGCCGAGCCCGAAGAGGAGGAGGACTAGCAGCAGGACCAGGATCAGACCGAGCACGGTACGGACTCCTCACGCTGTGGGAATGGTTCACGACCCGGGTGCCCCGGTTCCGCCGGGTCATGCACCGTCCTGCCGGATCACCTGCATGACCTGGATCACCCGGCTTCACCGGCCGGCCCGCTTCCCGGGCCCGGATCGCCTCGGCCGTTGAGCCCGGTCGTTCCGGGGCACACGGCTTCCGACCGGGAAGGCGTCCGGCGGGCGCGGAAGCGTCCGCCGAGCCCGTGGCGGCCCCCTCCAGGACCGCCCCCGGCGCCCGTGGCGCACGAGGCGCCGCTGTCAAGGCGTACGAACGGGCCGGTGCCGGGCTTTCCGGTTCCGGCAGCGGCTGGGGTAGCCTCCCAGGCGGTACGTGCCCGTGTTGTCGGTCGGCCTCCGTGCCCCGGCGCCGGGCTGGGCTCTAGAGAGGCGACGTTCGATGGCTGGCTCAGCAACGCCCAACGGTTCGCGCGGGAGCGCGAATCCTTCCGCCACCCAGGTCGGCGTGCCGGAACTGCGGCTCCTGCTCGCCGGTCTGACGGCGGTGCGCGACGGCGACTTCGGGACCAGGCTGCCGGACGACGCGGACGGCCTGCTCGGCGAGATCGCGACCGTGTTCAACGGCATGGTCGACCAGTTGTCCCGCTTCACGTCCGAAGTGACCCGGGTGGCCCGGGAGGTGGGCACCGAGGGGCGGCTCGGCGGTCAGGCGCAGGTGCCCGCCGTCTCCGGGACATGGGCCGACCTCACCGACTCGGTCAACGCGATGGCCGGCAACCTCACCACCCAGGTCCGGGACATCGCCCAGGTCGCCACCGCCGTCGCGAAGGGCGACCTCTCGCAGAAGATCACCGTCGACGCGCGCGGCGAGATCCTCGAACTCAAGAACACCGTCAACACCATGGTCGACCAGCTGGGCAGCTTCGCGGGCGAGGTGACCCGGGTCGCCCGCGAGGTCGGCACCGAGGGCATCCTCGGCGGCCAGGCCGATGTGAAGGGCGTCTCCGGGACGTGGCGCGACCTCACCGACTCGGTGAACTTCATGGCCGGCAACCTGACCGGCCAGGTCCGGGCGATCGCCCAGGTCGCCACCGCGGTGGCCGACGGCGACCTCTCGCAGAAGATCACCGTCGACGCGCGCGGCGAGATCCTCGAGCTCAAGAACACCATCAACACCATGGTCGACCAGCTGAGCTCGTTCGCGGGCGAGGTCACCCGGGTGGCGCGGGAGGTCGGCACCGAGGGGCGGCTCGGCGGACAGGCCGACGTCCGCGACGTCTCCGGCACCTGGCGCGACCTCACCGAGTCCGTCAACGTGATGGCCGACAACCTGACCGCACAGGTCCGGTCCATCGCCTCGGTGACCACCGCGGTCGCCCAGGGCGATCTGACGCAGAAGATCCGGGTGGACGCGCGCGGCGAGATCCTGGAGCTGAAGGAGACCATCAACACGATGGTCGACCAGCTGTCCGCGTTCGCGGACGAGGTGACCCGGGTGGCGCGGGACGTCGGCACCGAGGGCAACCTCGGCGGCCAGGCCACCGTCCGGGGCGTGTCCGGCACCTGGAAGGACCTCACCGACAACGTCAACGTGATGGCCTCCAACCTCACCGGCCAGGTCCGGTCGATGTCCGACGTGGCGACCGCGGTGGCCCGCGGCGACCTCTCGCGGAAGATCACCGTCGAGGCCAAGGGCGAGGTCGCGGCGCTGGCCGACGCGATCAACACGATGGTGGACACCCTGTCGGTGTTCGCCGACGAGGTCACCCGGGTCGCCCGCGAGGTCGGCACCGAGGGGACGCTCGGCGGGCAGGCCCGGGTCCCGAACGTCGCCGGGACGTGGAAGGACCTGACCGACAACGTCAACTTCATGGCGCACAACCTGACCAGCCAGGTCCGCAACATCGCCCAGGTCACCACCGCCGTCGCCAACGGCGACCTCACCCGCAAGATCGACGTCGACGCGCGCGGCGAGATCCTCGAGCTCAAGACCACGATCAACACCATGGTCGACCAGCTGAGCTCGTTCGCCGCCGAGGTGACCCGGGTGGCGCGCGAGGTCGGCAGCGAGGGGCGGCTCGGCGGCCAGGCCGAGGTGGAGGGCGTGTCCGGCACCTGGAAGCGCCTGACCGAGAACGTCAACGAGCTCGCCGGCAACCTCACCCGCCAGGTCCGCGCCATCGCCGAGGTCACCAACGCCGTCACCGCCGGCGACCTCACCCGCTCGATCACCGTCGACGCCTCCGGCGAGGTCGCCGACCTCAAGGACAACATCAACTTCATGGTCGAGTCGCTGCGCGAGACCACCCGCGCCAACGAGGACCAGGACTGGCTCAAGACCAACCTCGCCCGCTTCTCGGCCCTGATGCAGGGCCGGCGGGACCTGGGCGTCGTCGCCGAGTCCATCATGGACGAGCTCACCCCGCTGGTCTCCGCGCAGTGCGGCGCCTTCTACCTCGCCGAGGAGACCGACAGCGGGACGGTGCTGCGCCTGGTCGCCTCCTACGCCTTCCCCGGTGACTCGTCCCGGCCCGGCCCGTTCCGGCTCGGCGAGTCCTTCGTCGGCCAGTCCGCCCGCAGTCGCCGCGCCATCGTGGTCGACCAGCTGCCGCCCGGCTACCTGTCCGCCACCTCCGGTCTGGGCCGCACCGACGCGCTGGCCCTGATGGTGCTGCCGATCATCGTCGAGGACCAGGTCCTCGGTGTGATCGAGCTCGCGGCCGTCCAGCCGTTCACCGCGGTGCACCGGGACTTCCTCGGCCAGCTGATGGAGACCATCGGCGTCAACGTCAACACCATCGTCGCCAACGCCCGCACCGACGAGCTGCTCGGCGAGTCCCAGCGGCTCACCGCCGAACTCCAGGCCCGCTCCGAGGAGTTGCAGGCCCGCCAGGAGGAACTGCAGGTCTCCAACGCCGAGCTGGAGGAGAAGGCGGAGCTGCTGGAGGCGCAGAAGAGCGACATCGAGGCGAAGAACCTGGAGATCGAGCAGGCCCGCCAGGAACTCGAGGACCGGGCCCACCAGTTGTCCGTCGCCTCGAAGTACAAGTCGGAGTTCCTGGCCAACATGAGCCACGAACTGCGCACCCCGCTCAACAGCCTGCTCATCCTCGCCCAGTTGCTCGCCCAGAACCCCACCCGGAACCTCACCGCCAAGCAGGTCGAGTACGCGGGCATCATCCACTCCGCCGGCTCCGACCTGCTCCAGCTCATCAACGACATCCTCGACCTCTCCAAGGTCGAGGCCGGCAAGATGGACCTCAACATCGAGACCGTGCCGCTGGCCACCCTGGTCGAGTACGTCGAGGTGACGTTCCGCCCGATGACCGGCCAGAAGAGCCTGGCCTTCACCGTGCGCAGCGGCGACGGCGTGCCCGGGGAGCTGCGCACCGACGACTACCGGCTGCGCCAGGTGCTGCGCAACCTGCTCTCGAACGCCGTCAAGTTCACCACGCAGGGCGGAGTCGACCTGCGCATCGAGCCCGCCGCCGAGGCGGAGCTCCCCGACGGCGTGCGCCGGGACGGCCCGGTGGTCGCCTTCCGGGTGACCGACACCGGCATCGGCATCGCCCCGCAGCACCTGGAGACGGTGTTCGGCGCCTTCCAGCAGGCCGACGGCACCACCAGCCGCAAGTACGGCGGCACCGGGCTGGGCCTGTCGATCAGCCGCGAGATCGCCTACCTGCTCGGCGGCGCGATCACCGTCGAGAGCACCCTCGGCCAGGGCAGCACCTTCACCCTCTACCTGCCCACCACCCGGCCCGACCTGTCCGAGCCCGCCACGGCGACCGCCACGGCGGTCGAGCCCGTCGGCGCTCCGCCGCGCGCCGACGGCCCCGCGGTGCCGCTGCCGGCCCGCCGCCTGCTGGTCGTCGAGGCCCGCGCCAACGGGCTGCTCGGCCTCGTCGCCGAGAACGCCCTCGCCGGCCTGCCCCGCACCGACGGCCGCGAGGTGGAGATCGTCACCGCCGTCGGCATCCACGAGGCCGCCGCCACGCTGGCCGACGGGCCCTGCCACTGCCTGGTCCTCGACCTCGACCTGGCCGACGGCGCCGCGCTCGCGCTGCTGCGGGACATGGACGGCGACCCGGCCCTGCAGTCCGTCCCCGTGCTCGCCCACCGCAGCCGTGTCGTCGCCACCGACGACGACCTGCTCACCCGGGGGGCGGCCCGGCCGCTGGAGATCCTCTCCAGCCTCGACGAGCTGCGCGAACGGGTCGCCCTGCACATGACCGCCGAGCGGCCCGAGGACATCCGCCCGCGCACGGCCCGGACCGCACCGGCCTGGGACCCCGACGCCGACCCGAGCCTCGCGGGCCGAACCGCGCTGGTCGTGGACGACGACGACCGCAACCTCTACGCGATCACCGGGATCCTCGAACTGCACGGGATGAACGTGCTGCAGGCCGAGAACGGGCGCGCCGCGCTGGACGCCCTGGCCACCCACGCCGCGATCGACGTCATCCTGATGGACGTCATGATGCCCGAGATGGACGGCTACACCGCCACCGCCGCGATCCGCGCGATGCCCGAGCACGAGCGGCTGCCCATCATCGCCGTCACCGCCAAGGCCATGCTCGGCGACCGGGAGAAGAGCCTCGCCGCCGGAGCCAGCGACTACATCACCAAACCGGTCGACGCCGCCGACCTGATCGGCCGGATCAGGGACCAGCTGACCGCCCGGGCACTGAACCCCGGACAGAGCTGACCCGCACCCGATCCGCCAGGAGGCCGCAGTGCAGCAACCCCACGACCCGCCCGTGCAGCAACCCCACGACCCGTCCGCGGGCCGGCCCCACGATCCGGGAGCGCAGCAACCCGACGACCCGGGGATGCGGCAATTTCACGCCCCGGGGGCGCGCCGGCCCCACGACCCGCCCGCGGACCGCGGGGCCCCCGGGGCGGGGCCCTTGCCCCGCGCCGGAACCCCCACGGTCGGACCGCAGCGCGACCACGCGGACGCCGGGCCCGCCGACGCCCGCCCGGCCGCCGCTGCCGTCACCGCCGTCACCCGCCTCGCCGCCACGGTGGAGAACCTCCGCGCGGAGCTCGCCCGGGCCCGGGCCGACGCCGCCGGCCGCTCCCTGGTGGAGATGGCCGCCGGCGTCCTGGTCGAACGGCTGCGGTGCGGCCCGACGGAGGCGGCCGGCCAGCTCACCGCGCTCGCCGAACAGGCCGGTGTGCCCGTGCTGGAGCTCGCCGCCGAACTGGTCAACGAGGTCGCGGCCGACCGGATCTCCGCCATCGCGCGCGAGTTCGTCACCTCCTCCGTGGACCGCGGCTCCGGGGAGCGTGCCTCCGGGGGCCGTACCTCCGGGGACCCTTCCTCGGCGGAGGGTTCCTCGGCGGAGCGTCCGTCGGTGGGCCGTTCCGAGGAGGCCGCGGTGCGCCTGCGCGCCGCCGAGGCGCACAGCCTGGCCGCCGGTGACAGCGAGTCGGTGGCCCGCTCGATGCTCGCGACCGCGCTGCGCCCGCTGGGCGCCGTCGCCGTCGCGATCTGGGCCGCCCACCCCGACCAGTCGCTGACCCTGGAAGGCAGCGCGGGCTTCGGCGAGGCCGAGGCCCGCCGCTGGCGCTACGTCCCGCCCGGCGTGTCCACCCCGGCCCGGCGGGCGCTCGACGAACGGGAAACGGTCGTCCACCCCACCCTCGTGCACGCGGCACTGCCGACCATCGGCCAGCACGAGTACACCGGCGGGCGCATCGCGGTTCCCGCCGGGACCGGCGGACGGCTGATCGGCGTGCTGGAGATCTGCTGGCCCGCCGACCTGCCTCCGCGGTCCCAGTCGCTCCAGCGCCAGTTCGAGGCGCTGGCGGAACTCTGCGCCACCACCCTGGAGACCTGGACCGATTCCGCCGGTTCCAAGCGCACCGACCACGAGTTCGACGACCTCCAGCGGCTCACCGACGGCGTCCTCGACCCCTGCCTGATCCTCCGGCTCGCACCCGGCCGCGCCGAACTGCCCCTGGAGTTCGCGGTCCGGCACGTCAACCCCGCGTTCGTCGACTTCGCCGGCCGGCCGAACAGCGCGGTCGCCGGCGCGCGCCTGCTGGAGGCCTATCCGCTGGCCGCCGAGGCCGGGGGCCTGGCCGAGAAGGTCGAGCACGTCTTCGCGACCGGCGAGCCGTTCCGCGCCACGGACATGCGCCTGGCCGCCACCGTCGACGGCATCCCGCTGCTCGCCCGGGCCCAGGTCAGCATCAGCCGGCACGGCCGGCACATCGTGGTGATCTGGCGGCTCGACGACGGCACGCCGAGGGTGGCCCGGCTCCTCCAGCACGCGCAGCGCCTGGGACGGATCGGCGGCTTCGAGGAGAACGTCCAGACCGGCCAGATCGCCTGGAACGAGACCCTGTTCGAGCTGCACGGCCTGCCTCCCAGCGCCCGGCCGATCGCCCTGGACCGGCTCGCCGAGCACGCGCATCCCGACGACCGCCCGGCGATCGGCCGGTTCCTGCGCACCCTGCTGCACCACCGGCGGCCGGCCGCCACCGCCTTCCGGCTCCAGCGCTCCGACGGCGTGGCCCGCCACATCCGCGTCGTCGCCGAGCCGGTGCACGACGAGAACGCGGCGCTCACCACCGTGCGCGGCGCCTACCAGGACGTCTCCGCGCAGCACTGGACCGAGGTCGCCCTCGCCGCCACCCGCGACCAGCTGGCGCACAGCGAGCAGCAGGCCGCCGAACGCAGCCGCCTCGCCCTCCAGCTGCAGCACGCCATCATGCCGCCCGCCCGCGGACCGCTCACCCTGCACGACCTCCAGGTCGCCGTGCGCTACCGGCCCGCGGAGAAGGACCACCTGGTCGGCGGGGACTGGTACGACACGCTCGCCCTGCCGTCCGGCGAGATCCTGCTGTGCGTCGGCGACGTCGCCGGGCACGGCATCGAGGCCGCGACCGGCATGGTCGCCCTGCGCAACGCCCTGCGCGGCCTGGCCGCCACCGGCGCCGGTCCGGCCCAGTTGCTGACCTGGCTCAACAGCGTCACCCACCACCTCACCGACAACGTGACGGCCACCGCCGTCTGCGCGCTGTACCACCCCGGGACGCGGCGGCTGCGCTGGGCCCGGGCCGGTCACCTGCCGCCGGTGCTGCTGCGCGCGGGCCGGGCCCGGGCGCTGCCGCAGCCGGGCGGGATCCTGCTCGGCGCGCTCGACCACGCCGACTACGAGGAGTCGCACCTCGACCTCGAGGCCGGCGACACGCTGGTGATGTTCACCGACGGTCTCATCGAACGCCGCGACGAGTCCGTCCAGGCCTCGCTGGACAGCCTGATGTCGCTGAGCGAGAAGACGTCCCATGCCGAGGACGGCACCCCCGACTCGCTGGCGAGCCACCTGGACCACCTGCTGCGCTACAGCAGCGCGGACACCGACGACGACACCTGTCTGGTCGGCATCGCGGTCGACCGGGCGACCGGCGCGCCGGAGGAGTGAGCTTCCGGGGTCGACCCGCACAATCCCAACCGTTCCTTCACGAAGCATTCACATGGGAACCAGGCATGCCCTCCGCAGGAGCGGGTAGCGGGGGGACGGACCGCACCACCGAGGGAAAGGACCGGCATGGCCACGACCAGTGACGACATCCTCCTTGCCACGCCCGAGCACCTGACCGGCCCGGCACTTGCCGCCGCACCCGGGCGGGGGGCCGCCGCCGCGCACGGACGGACGGCCACCCCCGTACCCGGGCCGGGGACCGCCGCCGTACCCGCCCCGACGCGGCCGGCCCTCCCGGAGCTGGCCGACGTCGAGGACCCCCGGGAGGTCGCACCGGCCGACGCCCGGGAACTCACCCGGGTGCTCCTGGCGCGGCTCGCGACCCTGGAGGAGGGCACCCGCGAGTACTCCTACGTGCGCTCCACCCTGGTCGAGGTGAACCTCTCGCTGGTCCGGTTCGTGATCCGCCGCTTCGGCTCGCACCGCGAGAGCACGGACGACCTGCTCCAGGTCGGCTCGGTCGGCCTGATCAAGGCGATCGACCGCTTCGACCCCGACCACGGCGTGGAGTTCACCACCTTCGCCGTCCCCACCATCCTGGGCGAGATACGCCGCCACTTCCGCGACACCACCTGGGCCGTCCACGTGCCGCGGCGGCTGCAGGAACTGCGCATCACCCTCGCCAGGGCCCAGGAGAAGCTCTCCCAGCGCCTCGACCGGGCCCCGACCGTCGCCGAACTCGCCGAGCACCTGTCGCTGTCGCAGGAGGAGGTCGTCGAGGGCCTCACCGCCGCCAACGCGCACAGCACCGACTCCATCGACCTGGTCGGCGGCCGCGACGACGAGGGCACCGGCCCGCTCGCGGACCGCCTCGGCGAGCACGACCGACGGCTCGACCTGGTCGAGGACCTGGTGTCCCTCGAACCGCTGGTGGCCGCGCTGCCCGAACGCGATCGCCTGATCCTGTCCATGCGGTTCACCCAGGACATGACGCAGTCCCAGATCGGCGCACAGCTCGGCCTGTCCCAGATGCACGTGTCACGCCTGCTCAGCCGCACGCTCCAGCAGCTGCGCCGCGGCCTCGACGGCGGCTGAGCGGGCCGCAGCACCCGGCCGCCGGACACCACCCGTGCCCGGCGGCCGCCGTTTCGGCCTGACCGCCCGTACGCGTAAGGTCGTGAGGAGATCCGTGGAGGGGACGACCATGCCAACCCAGAACGACCCAGCGGCCGCCCAGGGGGCGGCCGCCACCGCGACCGGTACCACCGCCCGGCCGCAACCGGTCGACGACCGTACCGCCGTGTGCGTCCTCGTGGGCGACCTCGACATCGAGACCCTCCCCCCGGCCGAGCAGGCCCTCGACGAGGCGCTCCGGACCGGTCCGCGGATCCTCGTGGTCGACCTCGGACAGGTCGGCTTCTGCGACTCCTCGGGCCTCAACCTGCTGCTCAAGGCCAGAATGAGCGCCACCGCGGCGGGCGCCGAGCTGCGCCTCGCGGCCGCCTCCCCCACCGTGCTGCGGCTGCTGGAACTCACCGGTGCCGACACGGTGTTCCAGCTCCACCCGACGGTCGGTGACGCGCTCGCCGTACCCCGGTGAACGCGCGTGACGGCCGGGTGGCGTTGGCACGTCCGGGGCACCCGTGCATGAACCGGAGCCGGGCGGGAAGCAGACCGGCGAAGAGCGCCGAACCGAAGGGGCACCCGTTCATGAACACTCGCCGGGAGACCCTGGACGAGAAGCGCACCGACACGGTCGGGTCCGTCGGGTCGGTACTGCCGGCCGGCGGGCACCAGCGCCGCCGGATGCCCTTCGCAGGGCAGCCCAAACCCGTCGCGCGGGCCAGGGAGTTCACCCTCGCCGCGCTCACCGACTGGGCGTGGCCCGACGCCGGTGACGTCGTGCTGCTGGTCGCCGAGCTCACCGCGAACGCCGTGCTCCACACCGACGGCCCGCTCGAACTCGTCCTCGACCTCTCCCCCGCGCGGCTGCGGATCGAGGTCAGCGACACGTCCCCGGCCCTGCCCGCACCGCGTCGCCCGCACGTGCCCGGCCTGCCCGGCGGGCACGGCCTGTACATCGTGCAGCAGGCTTCCGACCGGTGGGGCGCGGTGCCGCACGAGCGGGGCAAGAGCGTCTGGGCCGAGATCGACGCGGGGCCCCTGGCCGTACGGCTCTGACCCCGCGGTTCCGTTCCTCGGCCACCACCACGAGCTCGTCCTGCCGATCCCGGTCCACTGATCCGGGCATGCCCTTGCCGCGGCCGGGCAGACGCGCGGACGACCCCCGACGGAGGTGGCACTGTGACGAGCACCGCCGTACCCGCGGCCGGGCACCGGCTGGCGGCGGCAGGCCGACGCGTGTGGCGGCAGGGCCGCGAGATCGAGCTGATGCAGCGCTCGCTGGCCTTCGCGGCCCTCTTCTTCGTCACCCTGGTCCCGCTGCTCATGGTGATCGCGGCGGCCTCCCCCGCCCGGGGCGACGGCATCGCCCAGTGGATCACCGACGGTCTCGGGCTCACGGCCCGAGGCAGCCGGTCCGTCGGCGCGCTGTTCGGCTCGCGCGGGCAGATCCTCAGCACCACCACCGGTCTCGGCCTCGCCGCGCTGGCCGTGTTCGGCGTCTCCCTCACCGGCGCGATGCAGTCCGCCTACGAGCGGATCTGGGGTCTTCCGGCGGGGCCGTGGCACGGCGTGTGGCGGCAGGCCGTGGCCCTGGCCGCCGTGACCGCCTACCTGGTACTCGCGGCCTGGAGCGGCGTGCCCGGGCACGGCACCGACGCGCAGCCCGCCCTGCGCATCGCCACCACCGTGATCGGCGGCGTCCTGCTGTTCTGGTGGCTGCCGCGCCTGCTGCTCGGTCCCCGGGCGCCGTGGCGCAGTCTGCTGCCCGGGGCGGTCACCACGATGGCGGCCCTGGCCGGGCTGCGGCTGTTCTCCCGGCTGGTCTTCGCGCCGCTGCTGGTGTCCAACGCCGTCTCCTACGGCACCGTCGGCACGGTCCTGGTCGTGCAGGCATGGCTGATCGGGGTCGGGTTCACCGTCTACGGCGGGAGCGTGGTCGGCCGGGCGCTGCAACGGCCCGCCGCCGGCGAGCGCCCGGACGGCGCACCGACCGCCGGCGCACCGGGGAGCCCCGTCGAGGGGGCCGGGCCGACGTCACCGCGGCACCGTCGGCCCGGCTGACGCGCGGTACCGGTCGGCGGTCACGGGTTTCGGCGACTGCCGGTTTCGGCGATTGCCCGTTTCGGTGATTCGTGGGTTTCGGCGATTCGTGGGTTTCGGCGACTCCGGGTTTCGACGATGGTGGGTTTCGGGTCCATTGCCCAGGGATCAACCGGTTTGCATCTCCGGATCGGGGATATCCGGGGAGCATGGAAGATCCCGGACCGACCACCCGCGCCGCGCCGTCGACCGCTCCGGGTCGACCGGGCCTGAACCCGTACCCGTCGCCCGTCCCCCCGTCACCGACCGACAGGAGATCCGCGCCCATGGGCACCGTCCCCGTCCCGCCGGACCCCGACCTCGTCCCGATGCCCACGCCCGTCCCGCCGGCGCCGCCGGAGCCGGGCAGGCCGCCCGTGACACCCGACCCGCCGCCCCCGCCCGGCCGGCCCGTCCCGCCGGAGCCGCCGGCCCCGGAGCCCGACCCGGACCCCGACGGCGGCCGGTCGGACCGCGCCCGGCACGGCCTCGCCGAGCCCCCGGACTGAGCAGGTGTCCCGGGGCGGGGCGGGGGCGGGGCGGAGTCAGGGCTGAGGCAGGGAGCACGCGCGATCGGCGGAGGCAGGGAGCACGGGCGGTCAGAGCCGCTCCTCCATCCGGACAGCCGCCTTCAGGTCCTCGTGCGCCTGACCGCACTCGCCCTCCTGCTGTTCGAGCAGCGCCCGCGCGATCGCGTCCAGCTTGCGCTGGATCGCGTGCTCCGCCCGCCGTTCGGCGTTCTTCAGCATCGCCAGCAGCAACAGGGCCACCGCCGCCATCGAGTCGCCCACCAGGATCTGCCACTCGGCCGACAACCCCGCCAGGTGCACCGCGACGAACAAGGTCACCAGGCCCACGCAGAACACCGCGAACACCGGGGAACCGGTGAAGTTCGACGCCAGTTCGGCCAACCGCTCGAACCGCCCGCGCTCGCCGTCGGGTCCCTTGCGCGCCGGGTGCTGGAATGTCATGGCGTCGCTCCTCTCCGTCCGCGCCCGCCCGGCACGACGTCCCACTGTTGCGGGCGACGGGGCCGCGGTCGGCCGATCCGCGAGCCGCGAGTGGCCCGCCGCGCACGTTCCGGGGGCGTGCGGACGGCTCCGGCCACCGCCACGACGGCTCCCGGTCCGTCCCAGCAGCGGGTGCCCCGTTCACGCGCGGACAGTCACCGAGGCTGTCGCCCGCCGCCCGCCGCCGCCCGATGGACGTGGTCGCGGGAGGCCGCGGCCTCCGCCCGGAGGGCCGGGAGGTCGACGTCCAGCAGGCGCCCGGCCCACTTCCGGACGCGTCCCGCGATCAGAACCGTGTCGATGTTGCGCGCGTCCGCGCCGAGGACGACGGTGCCGATCGGATCGTTCAGGGGGAGGTTGTTGATCTCGTCGGCGGTGATCATCAGCAGATCGGCCTGCTTGCCCGGGGTGAGCGTGCCGGTCGTCGCACCGAGACCGACGGTGGCGGCGCCCTGGCGGGTGGCGAAGTCCAGGACGTCGGCGGTGGTGATGCGCTCCGGCGGCCCGCCCGCCGCAGGTACGGCCGGGACGGCGCCCACCGCCCGGGCACCGTGGACGGCATGGACGGCGCGCATCCGCTGGATCGCGTGCAGCGCCCTCATCTGGGTGAACATGTCACTCGCAAGCGCCACTTCGACGTCGATGCTCAGGCCGGGCCGGACGCCCGCCGCCAGTGCCTCGTCCACCGCCGGGACGGCGTCCTCCAGTCCGATCTGGGCCTCGGAGGTCGGGGCGAGCGACACCCGGGTGCCGCTCGCCCCGATCGCCCGCCACGCCTCACCGGTCAGCCCGGTGGCGTGGATCAGGGTCAGCCGTTCGCCGAGCAGGCCCTCGCGCTCCCAGTCGAGCACAGCCGCCGAGGAGGCCTCGCCGAACACCGCGTCCACGCTGACGCCGATGCCCAGTTCGGCGGCGACCCGGGCCAGCCCGGGCCCGAAGGCCAGGTCGGGTCCGGCGATCTCCGCCGTCGCGAGGGCCGCCAGCCGGAAGGTCACCAGCCCGCCGCCGAAGCGGTCGGCCAGTCGGCCCAGGTCGGCCGGCCACTGCCGGTCCCAGTCCCCGAAGTGCGGCCCCATCGCCGCGTGGATCCCGCGGATCCCGGTGTCCAGCAGCGCCTGCACGGCCGCGTCGGAGTGGGCGGCCGTCCGGGAGTTGTGCGAGAAGTCGAGCATCGTGGTGATGCCCGCGTCCACGGCACCGAGGGCGGCGAGTCTGGTCCCCACGTACATGTCCTCGGGGCGGTAGACGGGCGCGTACCGGGCCAGCGTGGTGCCCACGTAGCCCGCCAGGTCGTCGACGTCGGGGACGGTCCGGCGCAGCTGGCCCTGCCAGGCGTGGCGGTGGGTGTCGACGAACCCGGGGACCAGGATCGTGCCGGTGGCGTCGACCACCACCGTGTCCGCGGCGTCGCCGCGGGTCCGCAGGTCGGGGCCGACGGCGGCGACCGTGCTGCCGGCCACCAGCAGGTCACCCGTGGCCAGGGTGCCGAGGGCGGGGTCCATGGTGACGACGGTGGCACCGGTGAACAGGATGCGCCGCCCGGGGTCGCGGTCGGTGCGGCGCAACAGGTCGAGCAGGGCGGGCCGGGCGGTGTCGGTGGGACGGTGCAGGTCATTGCTCATGCCCTCCACGCTGGCAGCGGGTCGCCGCCGCCTCCAGGCCGCAGTGTTCCTGGGTGCGGCCCACCCCCGCTCAGGGCTTCGCACCGCCCCGGCCGCCCCGTAGCCTCGACCGCATGCACACCGACGGACCAGCGCAGCCGCTCGAACACCCCGACGGACGGCGGGACGGCGGCCCCCGGGACGACCGGCCCCGGAACGACCGGCCCCGGGACGGCGGCGCGCAGGGTGCGGGGCGGGCCGGGCAGCACGACAACCCCCTCGGCGAGTACCTGCGGGCCCGCCGGGAACACCTCACGCCGGACCGGGTCGGCATCCCCCGCGTCGGCCACCGGCGCGTACCCGGACTGCGCCGCGAAGAGGTCGCCGTGCTGGCCGGGGTGAGCACCGACTACTACACCCGGCTGGAACAGGGCCGCGAACGCACCCCCTCCGCCCAGTT
This sequence comes from Kitasatospora sp. NPDC089913, assembly GCF_044748625.1. NCBI lineage: Bacteria > Bacillati > Actinomycetota > Actinomycetes > Kitasatosporales > Streptomycetaceae > Kitasatospora > Kitasatospora sp. NPDC089913. Next base: position 156,703 of record NZ_JBIVGI010000019.1, read on the forward strand.
GCTGAACGCGGTGGCCCGGGCCCTCCGCCTGGACGAGCACGCCGCCGCGCACCTGCTCCGGCTCGCCGCCCCGCGCCCGGCCCACCGGCCGCGCCACCGGGCCCCCGGGCGGCCCTCGCCCGCGCTGCGGCACCTCCTGGACAGCCTGGACACCCCCGCCCTGGTCGTCGGGCCGGCCCTCGACGTCCTCGCCCTCAACCCGCCGGCGGCCGCGCTGTACACGGCCTTCGCCCCGGTGGACAACCTGGTCCGGATGACCTTCCTCGACCCGGCCGCCCGCACCTTCCACCGCGACTGGGACCGGGCCGCCCACGACGCCGTCGCCGCCCTGCGCTCCGCCGCGGGCCGTGACCGCGAGGACCGCCGCCTCATCGAACTCGTCGGCGAACTCTCCTTGAAGAGCCCGGAGTTCGGCCGGCTGTGGGCCCGACACGAGGTGCACGGAAAGACCGGCGGGAGCAAGCTGCTGCACCATCCCCGGATCGGCGACCTCGACCTGCACTACGAGACGCTGACGGTCAACAGCGCCCCGGACCAGCAGCTCGTGGTCTACCAGGCCGCACCGGGGAGCCCCTCCGCCGAGGGCCTGCTGCTGCTCCGCGCGCTCACTCCCTGACGGCCCCCGACGGGCCCCGACGGGCCTCGTGACGGGCCCGCCTCGTGACGCGCTCCGAAGGTGGCCCCGGACATGGGGCCCCGGACATGGGCCTCCGGCGGGAAGCCGGTCCGGCGGAGTCGCCCCGCCCCGCCGCCGGCGCCCCCTCCGCAGCGGATGCAGGCGGTACGGGGGTGGGCGCATGCTGAAGGGGAGCGGTGGATCGAGCCGGCGAGGTGGTCGTCGTGAGCTGGAGGAGCGGGGGCCGGTTACGGTGGGCGGCGGCGGTGCCGTTCGCGCTGGTGGGGCTGTTCGGGACTCCGGTCGGGGCCGGGGCCACGACCGGGGCGCGCGCACCGGTCGAGCGGGTCGTGGAGCCCGCCGAGGAGGGTGTGCTCGTCCCCTCCTACGAGGCGGGTCTGACACCCGACGACGAGAACATGCAGGCCTTCCTCTCGCAGAACGCGGTCCTCGAGGACATCGCGGCCTACGCCTCGGAACGGGTCGTGCTGCCCCGGGACATCCCGCTGCACGCCGCCAGTTGCGGGGAGGCCAACGCGTTCTGGGACCCGCAGGCCCGGGACATCACCTTCTGCTACGAGTACCTCGAGGCGCTCGCGCCCCTGCTCGCCGAGCAGCAGACCGAGGGAACCGCCCAGGAACGCTCGGCGCAGCTCGACCAGGACCTCGTCGGCGTGACCAACGAGGCAGTCCTCCACGAACTCGGCCACGCGCTGGTGAGCCTGTACGACCTGCCGGTCGTGGGCAAGGAGGAGGACGCGGCGGACCAGCTGTCCGCCCTGCTGCTCGCCTCCGGCGACGAGCGCCACGTCGGATACGCGCTGAGCACCATCACGGCCTACGCCGCGCTGGCGGACGCGGCCGCGAAGGGTGAGGAGCCGCTGAAGGCCTACGCGGACGAGCACTCGCTGAATGCCCAGCGCTACTTCAACTGGGTGTGCTGGCTCTACGGCTCGGACCCCGACCGGTACGCCCCGGTCGTCCAGACCGAGCGCAACCCCGACGGCGTCCTGCCGCAAGACCGGGCGGACCGGTGCCCGGGCGAGTTCCGGCAGATGGAGAAGTCCTGGAGCCCGACCCTGAAGCCTTATCTCAAGACCTAGAACACGGGGCCTGAAACACGGGGCCTGGGACGCGGGACCTGGAACACGGGGCCTGGGACGCGGGACCGGGCCCGCCCGGTGACGGTCGGCCTCCGTGACCGGTTCCGTGGTGGTCTCCGCAGTGCTCTCCGTGGTCACTACGGATGTGTCCCCGCGGCGGACGCGAGAAGCTGTGGTCCGTGGCCGACACCGGCCGCGCCGACCGCACCGACCGACCGTCAAGGAGCACCCCGTGAAGTTCCGCACCCTCGTCGAACCGCCCGAGCCCATGCGGGGACTGGAGGTCCCGCCCGAGGTGGTGGCGGCACTCGGCGGCGGCGCGCGGCCGCCGGTGACGATCACCGTCAACGGGCATTCCTGGCGGAGCCGCGTCGCCATCCTGCGCGGGCGCCACCTGCTCGGCCTCAGCAATGCCAACCGGCAGGCCGCCGAGGTCGAGATCGGCGAGGAGGTCGAGGTCGACGTCCAGCTCGACACCGAACCCCGCGTCGTCGACGAACCCGCGGACTTCGCCCGGGCCCTGGACGCCGACCCGGCCGCGCGCGCCGCGTACGACCGCCTCTCGTTCAACCGGAAGCGCGAGCACGTGCGCGCCGTCGAGAGCGCGAAGAAGCCGGAGACGCGGCAGCGGCGCATCGAGCAGGCCGTCGCCTCGCTGCGCGGGTGATCCGCCGGGCCGGGCCGACACCACTCCGGCCCGGCCCGGGGCTGTCCGCACGGCCTCGGTCAGTCCTGCGCCAGGTCCGGGTAGTAGCCGCGCTGGTACGTCGACAGATCGTGGACCGCCAACTGGCCAGCCCCCCGGCAGATCGGGCAGACCCTCCTCGTGGCGCATTCCCCGCACCGCTTCCTGCGGTCGGACCCGTCGGACGTGCGCGGAACCCAGCCTCGGCCGCCGCACCCCGGGCAGCGCCCCAGGCCGTCGCACTCGTAACACAGCACATAGCCGGGTGTGACGGTCCCCGGCGTCCGCTCCGGCTCCGGCTCCGGGCTCCCGGCCGGCTGCGACGGGCGCAGCACCAGAGCCGGTGTCCACCCCCGGAACACCACGGCGGGTGTGTCGTCGCTCGTCAGGACCCGGACGGTGCTGCCGTCCCGGTGGGCGGCGACCACCGTCCACAGCCGCCCGTCGTCGTCCTCCTCCGACACCGCGACCTCCCAGCCCGCCGCGCGAAGCAGATCGACCGCACGGGAGGCCGTCCCGGCAGCGGTGCTCCTCGCCGGACGATCACCCTGGTACATCGCCGAACAGTGGTAGCGCGACGGATCCCTCTCGTCGGCGACCTTCGGCTCGCCGACGGACAACCGGCGCAGGTGCACACGGACGGTCAGTCCGGTGATCAGTACGACCATCTGGTCACGCAGCGACCGGCCCAGCCGGTCGAGTTCCTCGCGTGCTGCCCCCGACGTCCCGTCCATGTCGCCCCCTTGTCCCGGAACGTAACACAGCGCCCGCCCTCCCGGCCGGGCCCGGTCCCGGCCGTTACCCGCCGCCCCGGCCGAACCCGCCCGCGTTCCTTGCTTGTCACTGGTCGGTGGCACGCTGCGTGCATGAGTACCGAACGACATGCCGTCCTCGCAGCCCCCGGGCCTGCCTGGGTGCCATCCATGGGTGGTCCACTGGTCGTCGTCCCGGTGTCCGCGCTGCGGTACTGGAGCGGGAGCACCGAGGACGGCAGGATCGTCGGCGACGGCAGCCGACCCGACGACTACGACCGGGCCTGCGAGGTCGACGACCTCGCCGGGGTGATCGGCCTGCGCGGCCACGACAGCGCCTGCGCACTGGTGCTGGGCGACGAGCCGGCCGGCACCTGCTTCCTGCCCGGACCGAGGGCTTTCGTGCACCGGCTCGCCGCCGACTCCGACGCCGAACCGATCGCCGCCGCCGAGGCCGCGCTGAGTGACCCGGCGACGGCGTGGGAGGAGTGCGGTATCTGGGAGACGGACGGTCCGGCGGTCCTCATGGACGCGGCCGAGGCCGGCAAGGACCTCGACGTCCCCTACCCCGACGGCAGGGGCCGGCCGGACCAGGCCACCGTTCCGCTGTCCGCAGGGCGGTGGAGAGTCCGCGCGTTCCAGAGGACCGGCGACTCCCCCTGGGTCGGTGTCGTCCAACTCCTCCCGGCGGCCGGCGGCCGCTCGACAACGACTCCTTGACGGTGGTGTCCGGTTCCTGCGGCCGTTCGGGTTCCGGTGGGCGGTTCCCGGTCGCGTCGTGCGCCGGTCGGGGGCCGTCGGCGCGTCCGCGGGGGCAGGCTGCTTCCGTCGCCGGGTCAGCACGGGTCCGGCACGATCGGAAGCCGGAAGGACGAGCATGACGAGCATCCGGGGGCGCGTCGCCGCCCTGTTGGGCGCCGTGGCAGTGGTCGCCGGGAGCACGCTGACCGCGCCTTCGGCCGGGTTGGCCGCCGCGGCCGCGCTGCCCGGCGGCGGTGCGGGCGGGGGCGGGATCACCGGGCAGGCACCCTGCCCACAGGCCCCCCGGTTCCTCTGCGGGACCCTCACCGTCCCGTTCGACCACAGCGGCGCCATGCCCGGCACCCTCGGCCTCCGGGTGGCCGTGACCGGCAACAGCGCGGCACCCAGGGGCGACCTGCTGTTCCTCACCGGCGGCCCCGGCCAACCCGGCGTCCCGATGATCGAGCGGATGGCGGCCAGGCTGGAACCCGTCCTCGAGGACTACCGTCTGGTGATGTTCGACCAGCGCGGCACCGGCCAGGGAGCGCTGCAGTGCCCGGGCCTCCAGGAGGACATGGGGTCCTCCGACCTCGCCGTCCCGCGCCGGCAGTCCGTCGCCGACTGCGCCGCCGCCCTCGGCCCGGACGCCCGCCACTACAGCACGGCGGACACCGTCGCCGACATCGACCTGCTCCGCCGCGCCCTCGGCGCCAGGCGCCTGACCCTGGACGGTGTCTCCTACGGCAGCTTCGTCGCCGAACGGTACGCGCTCGCGCACCCGGCGCGGGTGGCGAGGCTGGTGCTCGACTCGGTGGTGCCGCAGCAGGGCTTCGACCCGCTCGACCTGGCCGCACTGCCCGCCACCGCCCGGGTACTGCGGGCCGCCTGCCGGGCCACCGGCTGCACCACCGACCCGGCCGCCGACCTCGCCGCCACCGTCCGGCGCTACGACAACGGGGCACGGCTCCTCGGAGCCCTCACCGGCTACGAGTTCGTCGACCCGGACTACGGCGGGGTCCCGGAGATCCTGCACGAGGCCGCCGCCGGGCGACCCGAAAAGCTCCAGGAGTTCTTCGAGTTCGTCCACCAGCAGGTCGATACCGCCCCGGCCGGGGAACTCAGCCAGGGACTGCACGCCGCAGCCCTGTGCGCCGATTCCCGCTTCCCCTGGGGCACCACCGACACCCCCGTCGCGGGCCGCCCGGCGGCACTGGAACACACCCGGCGACGGCTGACGGCCGAGCAGACCTGGCCGTACGACGCCGCGACCGCCACCGGGCTCGGCAGCATGCTGGTCTGCCTGCACTGGCCGCGCCAGCAGGTGCCGCCGGCGCCGCCGCAGCACCAGCGCCTGCCGGACGTGCCGGTCCTGCTGCTCGGCGGCGACCGGGACCTCTCCACGCCGTACGAATTGCTCTACGAGCAGGCCGAACTGACGCACCGTCCACAGATCGTGATCGTCCCGGGCGCGGCGCACTCGGTCCAGAACCGGGCCGAGAACCCGGCCGGCCGACAGGCCGTCCACGACTTCCTGCTGCGGTAACCGGAACCGCCGGGGGACGCCACCCACCGGCCGCGTCAGGTGGCGGGATCCGGCGGCCGGATCCGTAGGTGCGCCGGGCGGACCGGCGCTACCGGAGCGTGACCTGGACGCCGGCCTCGGCGAGGACGCCGAGGACGGCGGCGAACAGGTCGCGGCTCCGGCCGTCGGCTCCGAGGGTGTGGGACAGGTGTGTACGGGCAATGTCGGCATCCCGCCAGATCAGGGTCGCGGGAGCAGTGCAACCGTAGTTCCCGCGCAGGCAGTCGACGAGACCGTCCAGGCACCCGCCGAAGTACCCGCCCGGTCCGTTCACCGCCTCGCCGAGGGCCAGGAAGAGGCCGGGCCGGTCGGTGATGTGGCGGCCGTCGAGTTCGTAGGTACGACCGGCCGACCGATCGCGGTGGGTGCGTCGGCAGGCCCGGTCCCGGGCGAGGCCGAGCCAGACGTCACGACGGCAGGTGTCGAGGCGGGCCCATGCCCCGGGAGCGTCCGGCGGTCCGGCGAACCACCGTTCCCAGACGGGCCGGGCGTGGGCGGGGACGGGTGCGCCGAGGCCCCCGTCGAGTTCCAGGTCGATCAGACCCGTCCCGCGGCAGGACGGCTGCCAAGCGGCGATCCTGGCCCTCATCGACAGGTCGGTGAGCAGCTCTCCCCGGTCGTCCCGGATCTCCAGGACGGCGTACTCCAGGTCCCGTGCGGATCGCGTGCCCCGGGCGAGGCGCGCGCGGAGCCCTCCGCCCGGCGCAAGCCCTCTGAGCACCAGCGGGACCGTCGGCTGCCGGGCCGGCAGGACCCGGGTGAACTCGTGGCAGGCCCCCAGCCATCGGCGCCCGTCGTGGAGGCGGACGCGGCCCCGGTGGCCCTCGGGCGGGCCCTCGCGGTCGTCCAGCCCGCTGACCAGCAGGCCACCCGGGCCCAGGTCGTGGTCGAGTGTCCGGGCGTCCTCCAGCAGCCAGGGATCGAGCACCTCGTCGTCCGGCACCAACCACACGCGGCGGCCGGCCCAGCCGCGCGGCCCACTGTCCTCCGGGGCCCAGCCGAACAGCTCGTACGTCCTGTACTGCGGCCGGCCGAACAAACCGTCCGCTTCGGTACAGGTGCCCCAGGGAGGACCCCCGCCGCTCCCGACCAGCGTGAACCGCGCCCGATGTTGCTCTGCCGTCTGCACGGTGCGCATCATGCCCTGTCACCGGCCCCTCGGCGACCTAGTTCCCGGGGCGACCGCGGGGGCGCACGACGACGGGCGCAGCAACCGGGAGCCCGGGCCGGAGTCGACTCCGGCCCGGGCTCCAGCGGTCCCACCTGCCGTTGTCAGTCGCGGCTGGTCACCGGGATACGGGCGAGGACGGCCGCCGCCCGGACCGGGTCGGCGCGGAGCCAGGTGGTCAGGTGCTCCTGGACGGCCTCGGCGACGCAGGTACGGACGGGCGCGTTGCCGAGGCGGTCGCGGACGGCCCCCTCGAACTCGGGGTGGTCGAGCTTGACCGACACGACGGCCGTCAGGCCCGCGCCGAGCCGGGTGGGGCCGAGGTCGGGGTCGGCGGGGGTGAGTCGCTGCTGCTCCCGGGCCCAGGCGGTGAGCGCGGCCGCCAGGCCGTCGCGGAAGCCGAGTTCGTGGGTGCCGCCGGGGGTGGGCCTGCTGTTGGCGTAGCAGGCGACCCGCTCGTCACCGGAGTCGCCCCAGCACAGGGCGACCTCGACGGTCCCCTCCATCCCGGCGCACTCGCGCTCGAAGCCGAGCACGTCCGGGTGGGGCGCGGTGCTGCGCTGCGCGATCCAGTCCCTTGCTCCGCCCGGGAAGCGGAAGCGGTCGGTCCTGGGTGCCCCGGGGTCGCGGTCGTCGGTCAGGGTGATGTCGAAGTCGCGGTTCAGGAAGGCCAGTTCGCGGAAGTGGTCGGCCAGTGTGTCGAACGAGAACGTCAGCGTCTCGAAGATCTCGGCATCGGGCCAGAAGGTGATCACCGTCCCGCTGCCGTCGGCCGGGCCGGTGCGGTCGGGCGCCGCGACCCGCACACCCCGCGCGTACTCCAGCGTCCGGCGGGTGCCGTCGCGCCGTGTCTCCGCCGTCAGGCGGCTCGACAGTGCGTTGACGACCACCAGTCCCACTCCGGGGAATCCGCCCGAGAGCGAACGCCGGCCGTCGCGCGGCACGCCGCCGCCGAGCACCGTCAAGCGGTCCTCCAACGCCCGGCCGCCGCCGCGGCCCGCGTCCCGGACCGGGTGGCCCCCCGCCGTCGTCCGCGACACGGACGCCGCCGTCGCCGGTGAGGGTGATCCCGACCCGGCCGGCGGTGCCGCCGAGAATCTCGTTCAGTGCAGACTCGGCGGCCTCGAACACCAGGTGGTGCAGCCCGCGTTCACCGACCGATCCGATGTACATCCCGGGCCGCTTCCGAACGGCCTCCAGGCCCTCCAGAACGACGATCACGCCGGCGTCGTACGGATTCTGTTCCTCGCTCATGATGCCCCCTCCGAGGTGTCGCACAGTGCTCCCCCAGCCTAGGAGATTTCCAGGAGAACACCAGGTCAGGGCCGTTGGGGCGAGGCCGTGGACGGACGTCTGGCGGGCCGTCCGGAGCGGCCGGTCCGATCGGGTTCGGGCTGCCCCGGCAGGGCGGCCGCGACCCCCCGCAGACCCCTGGAGGCGCCGTTCCGGGCGGCCGCGGAGCCACGAATCCAAGAAGTTTCCGCCCTGCGGTGCGCAGCGGAGCGAGCAGCGCACTCAGCGGTCCCGGCCGCGGTCAGTCGACGCCCTCGACGATGCGGAAGTCGCGCTCGAAGCCGTCGGGGAGGGCCGCCAGTGCTTTCCGGTACGCCTCGCTCTCGTAGGTCGCGGCGGCCTGTTCGAAGCTGTCGAACTCGATCAGAACGACACGGTGGGCGATTCCGGCCTCGTGGGCGACCACGCGAGCACCGCGGGACAGGACGCGCCCGCCCCCGGCCCGGACGGCCGCGCCGGCCAGCTCGTTGTAGGCGGTCAGCTCCTCGAGGTCGGAAATGACGGGGTAGACGCTGACCCAGTAGCCCTTGGGCATGGAAACCTCCGGTGTGGGGACATGTGCGTCCAAGGTAGGGGGCGAGCGTGGACAGCGGCCGCAGGCCGTGGCGGGCGGGCCGGCGTGGTCGAGCCGCGGCCCGGGCCGTCAAGCGGTGGCGGGGGCGGGGCAGCAGGCTTCGGCGACGATGCCGATCCGGAGCGTGCCGGGCGCCCGTGCCTGGACGTGCTCGGCGCCTGACGCCGGCACTCGAACGCGCACGGAGGCGCACGGAGGCACACGCGGCAGCGCCACCTTCCCATGGCGATATCCCGAATTCATTGTGAAGGGATGGGAGGGAACGAAGGGAAACGGGGCGGAGCGGTTTCGCGCTTCCGGACGGCTCCGCGGGAAATGCGGTGGGATTGTCGGCCATCGTCGGCCGGACTCTTGCGGGGCAGTCTTCGGCCTTGCCACCATGAAGTGTTGTTCGTTCCGCCACTGATCCCGTCGTAGGAGGAACATCTTGAAGTACGTCAAGCTGGGCTCTACCGGTATGGACGTGTCGCGGATCTGCCTGGGGGCCCTGAGTTTCGGAACACCCGGCAAGGGCGTCCACGGCTGGACCCTGGACCTCGAACACGCCCGGCCCATGATGCTGCACGCCCTGGAATCCGGGGTGAACTTCGTGGACACCGCGAACGTCTACTCCGCCGGGAGCAGCGAGCGGATCGTCGGTCAGATTCTGCGCGAGTACGGCCGCCGTGACGAGATCGTGCTGACGAGCAAGGTCAACGGCCGGACCCGGCCCGGGCCGAACGGGGTGGGGCTGTCCCGCAAGGCGATCATGACCGAGATCGACAACAGTCTGCGCAGGCTCGGCACCGACCACGTCGACCTCTACCAGATCCACCGTTGGGACCCGGTGACGCCGATCGAGGTCACGATGGAGGCCCTGCACGACGTGGTGAAGGCGGGAAAGGCGCTGCACATCGGCGCGTCCTCGATGTGGGCCTGGCAGTTCGCCAAAGCCCAGTACACCGCCGAGCGAAACGGCTGGACGCGTTTCAGTACCATGCAGAACCACTACAACCTGATCTACCGCGAGGAGGAGCGGGAAATGCTGCCGCTCTGCGAGGACCAGGGGGTCGGCGTCATTCCCTGGAGTCCGCTGGCCAGGGGCCGGCTCGCCCGGAAATGGGACAGTGTCAGTGTCCGGAGCGAGACCGACGAATTCGGCAAAATCCTCTACCGGGACAACGATCGCGAGATCGTCGACCGGCTCGGCCAATTGGCCGCGAAACGTGGACTTCCGATGGCTCAGCTCGCACTGGCGTGGCTGCTCGCCAAGCCGGCGGTCACCTCCCCCATCGTCGGCGCCACGAGGATGAGCCATCTCCAGGACGCCATCGACTCGCTGGACGTGGAACTCGACGCCGACGAGATCGATTTCCTGGAGGAGCCGTACCAGCCGCACGAGGTCTCCGGGCACCCCATCACGGAACTGCCCGGCCAGCACTGAGCGGTCGTCGTGGCGGGGGCGGGTGGCGCGGGTGATGCCGTCCGCCCCCGTCGCCGCGTCGGCTCAGTGCCGCGGCAGGACCGGTTCGTCCAGGGCCTCGGGGAGCCTGGCCAGCAGATCCGCGAACCGGTCGGTCACGTCCCGGACGGCGTCGGCGCCGAGCTGGTCCCCGCGGTGGGACGCCAGGCCGATCAACCGGCCCGCCAGTTGCACCATGGTCACCGTCAGGCCGAACTTGGCGTAGTCGCTGCGCAGTTCGTCGATCAGTAGCGGTGTCAGCCGCGCCCCGTCCACGACCGCGACATGGTCGTCCAGCAGGTTCATGTTCAGCGTGACGTTCACATACGGGGTGTGCCCGAACCGGCGGGCGGGCTTCAGGTGATGGAGCACGTCGTCGAACTCGACGGCCTGGTGCTCCAGCGCGCCCAGCGCCTCGCCGCGCATCCGCAGCAGCACGTCCAGCACGGTGCTGTCCGCCGTCACGCCGGAGCGCAGCACCGCGGTGTTCAGGCTCGGGCCGAACAGTCCGGCGAACCGGTGGTGGTCGCGGTTCGCCGTCGGGGATCCGAAGGTGACGTCGTCGAGGCCGGTCCACCGGTGCAGGGACACCGCCAGCGCGGTGGCGGCCACCATGAACCAGCTGACGCCCTGCTCGGACTGCACCGCGCGCAGCGTGCCCAGCAGCCCCGCGGGCAGGGGCAGCCGGAACGCTCCGTTCGGCTCGGGCCGGTCCGGCGCGGGCAGTGGCGTGTCCGCGGACGCGCCCTTCAGCGCGGACTCCCAGTACGCCAGGTCGGTGTGCCAGGCGGCGCTGTCCCGTTGTTCCCGTTGATGGGCGGCGAATTCGCGGTACTGGACGACCGGTCGCGGCCGGTCCGGGGTCGCGCAGCAGCGGTCGAGTTCGGCGAGCAGGACGGGTATCGACTCCCCGTCGATCACCATGTGGTGCACGCAGAGCAGCAGTACCTGCCGGCCGTCGCCGGACTCGCCCAGGGCGGCGCGCAGCAGTTGTCCGGACTCCAGGTCGAACGGCCGGCGCAGGGCGGCTTCCAGCCATTCCGTCACGCCGTCGGGGATGTCGCAGGTGTCGTCGGAGCCGTGGTCGGCGGTGTCGTCCGGGGCTTCACCGAGGTCGAGCAGTTCCAGCGGCGGTTGCCAGGGTTCGCGCAGCCGCACGGACCACCCGCCGTCCTCCTCGACGAACCGGGTGCGCAGGATCTCGTGCTCGGCCACCAGCCGTCCGAGTGCGACGCGCAGCCGGTCGGGGTCCAGCCGGCCCGCCACCGACCAGGCGAGCGGCACGTGGTTGCGGACGCCGGGATCGATCTGTTCGGCCAGCCAGATCCGTCGTTGGAACGCGGTCATCTCCAGCGGAACGTCCGTGGAGACGGTGTTCGGGGGGACACTGTCCGTCGAGAGGGCGTCCGTGGGGACAGCATCCGTGGGGACGGCGTCCGGGGACGGCGCCGTGGGCAGTGCCAGGCCCACCACGTGGTCGGTGAACTCGCCCAGCCGGGAGTGCTCGAACAGCGTCCGGACCGGGATCCGCACCCCGAACCGCTCCCCTGCCGCGCGCACCAGGGCACCGGCCATCACAGACTGCCCTCCCAGCGTGAAGAACGAGTCATCGGGCCCGATCCCGCCCTTCTTCAGCACCTGTTCCCACACGGCGGCCATCCGCCGCAGTTGGCCGGGCGGAGTGTTCGGCACGGAGTCCATGGGTGTGGCGTCCCCTCGTCTCGCGGTGTGAGAGACCTGTGCGGGTGATCCGTCCGTTCACCGGCGAGTCCGGCGACCGGTCCTCCGCCGCACGCGGCCCGTACGGGAATCCCGGCCGCGGTGCGGGCCGATGCGGTCGCGCGGGGCGGCTGCCCGTCCTTCGGCCAGGCTACCGCCCCGACCGGGGCGCGACAGCGGCTGAACGATACCTGGCCGGCAGTCGACCACCCCTGACGTTCGACAGGATGACGCGGCCCCGGAGCCGTGATCGGATCGAACCTCTGTGAGCGACCCGACCGCGGGGGGACGAGGATGTCGGACCACGACCTGTTGCACGCCCGGGTTCTCGACGGCGCGCCGCCGACAGCCACGGCGTGGCTCGACCGTGCCGGACAGCCGCTGAGCGGGCGGGAGTTGGCCGAGCGGTCCGGCCGGCTCGCGAGGCGTCTGGTCGACGCGGGAGCCGGACCCGGCACTCGGGTCGCGCTGTTCCTGGAGCGCGGGGCCGACATGGCGGTCGCCGTACTCGGTGTCCTGCGCGCGGGTGCGGCGTTCGTACCGCTCGGCCTGCAGGAACCGGCTCCGCGGCTGGCGCGGATCCTCACGGACTGCGCACCGGCCGCGGTGCTGGTGCACGACGCGACCGCGGCCCGGTTCGGGGACAGCAGCCTCCGCACGCTCGGCGTGAACGACGACCATGACCGGCACCGGCACCGGGACGAGAACGGGGCACGGGAGGTCGGACCGACGACCGTCGCCGCCCCGGGCGACCCCGCCTACGTCCTCTACACCTCCGGGTCGTCCGGCGCTCCCAAAGGTGTGGTGGTCGAGCACCGCAACCTCGCCCCGCACCTGCGATGGCTCGCCGAGCAGTTGCCGCTCGGAGTCGGCGACCGGGTGCTGCAGGTGACGCCCTACACCTTCGACGCCTCGCTCACCGACTTCTTCTGGCCGCTCGCCGCGGGCGCCACGGTGGTCTCGCTCGCCGAGGGCGATCATCAGGACCCGCCGGCCATCGCCACCGCGCTCGTCGAGCACCGGATCACCGCGGTCCGGCTCCCCCCGGCGATGCTGTCGTTGCTGCTCGACGAACCGGAGTTCCGGAAGGCCACCGGCCTGCGGTACCTGATCAGCGGCGGGGACCGGCTGCCGACCCCGGTGGCCCGCCGGATCGTCGAACTGCTGTCCGGGGTACGGCTGTTCAACCGCTACGGTCCTACCGAGGCGGCCGTGGCGGTCAGTTACCACGAGTTCGACGCCGAGGCCGACACCGGGCCGGACGTGCCGATCGGCCGGGGCGTCACCGGGGCGGAGCTGCACGTGTCGCCGGACGGGGAGCTGCTGATCGGCGGTGCCTGTGTGGCGCGCGGCTACCTCGGCGATGCCGCGCTCACGGAGCGGCGTTTCGTCCGGCTGCCGGGCCGCGGGCGGGTCTTCCGGTCCGGTGACCGGGTCCGGACGGTGCCCACGGGCGCGCTGGAGTTCCTCGGCCGGAACGACGACCAGGTCCAGGTCAACGGACACCGGGTCGAGATCGGGGAGGTGGTGTCCGCCCTGCGCGCGCATCCCGATGTCCGGGACTGCGCGGTCCTGCCCGAGGGTCACGCGCTCGCCGGGTTCGTGGTGGCCGCGCCGGACCGGCGCTCGGCGGACGGGATCCACGCGCACCTGCGGGGCCGGCTGCCGGGCCACATGGTCCCGAACGCGATCGTGTTCGTGGACCGGCTGCCGGTGACCGAGCGGGGGAAGGTCGATCTCGCGGCCCTGCGCGTCCTGCGCGCCGCGCGCGTCACGAAGACGGTGGAGGGCACGGACGGCACCGCACGCGGCACGGACAGCCCGGCACCCTCCGGGGACGGCGACCCCGTGCGGGAGGTGGTCCGCCGCGTGTGGTCGCAACTCCTCGGCGGGATCGAACTGCGGGAGGAGGACGACTTCTTCGAACGCGGCGGGCACTCACTGCTCGCGGTCCAGGCGGTCGGCCGGATCCGCAAGGAGCTCGGTCACCGGGTACCCCCGCGGATCATGTTCGAGCGGACCACCCTGGGTGAGTTCACCGCGGAGGTCACGCGGATCGTCGCCGCCGGGGGCCGGTGAGCAGGCGCGGTCGGAGGCCGCACCGTCAGACCTGGAGCACCGTACGGTCGGCCGGCCCGCCGCCTTCCCCGGAACGACGAGCACCCCGTCCCGGCGCCCGCCCGGGAATGAGGCGGAGATGCTCCGGGCGCACCAGGTCGAACTTCAGCGCCAGCGTCACCACCGTGTCCCGCTTCCACGCCCGGGTCATCCCGCGCGGGGGCGCGCTCCCGAGCTTCTTCACCAGGTAGTCGATGTGGTAGTTGACCGCCGAGCGCCCGAGCGGCACGCCGGCGGCGGACAGCCGGGCCGAGACCTGCGCCGGTGTCGGCACCGCCGCCGCGCCGCAGTCCCGCAGCCGCGGTTCGCACAGGCAGACCAGTACCTGGAAGTACCGGCTCTGCTCGTCGAGCAGCAACGGGAGCGCGCCGCCGTCCGGCTGGACGGTGGCCCCGTGTTCCGGGGCGAAGACGGTGAAGCTGTTGCTCCCGGCCCCCACGGTCAGCGTCACCCGGCTCAGCTCGAAGGGGATCGGCACCCGGGCCCGGCCGGCCCGCACCTTCACGTACTCCCCCGCCCCCTCCAGGTTCTCCACGCAATAGGTGCCCGCCGCGCCGCAGTTCGACATCAGCCAGTAGTCGCCGAACGCGTCGATCCGGCCCGCGGTCAGCGCCCGGTCGGTGCCGACGGTGATCTCCCCGGCCCGCCACCCGAACCGCACGCTGTCCCCCTCGGGCAGTTCCAGCGCCGGTGACCGCCCGTCGAGGCTGATCAGCACCGAGCGGGCGGCGGGCTCAGCCCGCGACACGGCCGGTGTCCGTGAAGGACGCGCCGAGCGCGTCGGCGATCGCGGTCGCATCGGCGCCGGGCACGATCAGGGGGTCGTGGTCGACGCGCAGGGACAGCCCGGTCCCTTCGTGGACGGCGGTGACGATCACCGGGTCCTCCGTCCGGCGGCCCGGCGGGTACCTGAACCGGCCGGGCTCGCCGTCCAGCACCGGTGCCGGGCGGCGGGTGAGGTCGATCAGGGTCAGCACGAGGTCGAGGTGGCCGGTCCACGGCGCGCGGCTCGCCCTGGCGGCGCGAACGACCTCGTCGAACGGGGTGTCGACGAATTCGAGGTCCTCCCACCAGCTCTCCCGGACGTCCTCGCCCTGCGGGTTGGCCAGCACCGTGTTGATGAAACAGCCGACCACTCCCGCCCCCTCGGGGCTCCCCCAGGTGTAGGCGACCGGCGCGGTGCCCGGTGTCCGGGCCAGCGCGGTGTGGCAGGCGGCCAGCAGTGCGGGGAACGGCCGGTCGGTGGCCGGTCCCGGCAGTGCGACGCGTCGCCAGGCCGTGGCCTGCCCGCCGCGTTCAACCGGCCCCGTGCCCCACCGGCCGGGCCCGGCGTCGCTCAGCCGGCCGGTCCAGTGCGCCAGCGCCTCCGGCCCGCTGGCCTCGTGCTCGCGCTCCAACTGCCGCTCCACCGCCTCCCGGTAGCGGGAGAGCTCGGCGTCCACCGCGGACTCCGGCACCTCCTCCCCGCTCCGGTAGGCGGACATCAGCCCGTCCAGCACCAGGCCGGTGGACTCGCCGTCGCAGACCAGGTGGTCGAACCCGATCGCGAGCAGGTCCCGCCCCTCGTCCCTGGCCAGGACCACCCGGACCGGTCCGTGCCCGGCGGTCCGGTCGTCCAGC
The DNA here is from genome assembly GCF_044748625.1 of Kitasatospora sp. NPDC089913. Classification (NCBI taxonomy): domain Bacteria; kingdom Bacillati; phylum Actinomycetota; class Actinomycetes; order Kitasatosporales; family Streptomycetaceae; genus Kitasatospora; species Kitasatospora sp. NPDC089913. The sequence goes on from NZ_JBIVGI010000019.1 coordinate 172,115, forward strand.
GCCGCCCACGCGGCGGTGTCGGCGTCCGGGGCCGCGGTCTCCCGCACGAGCGGCCCCTCGGGGACCGGACCGATCCGCAGCACCGGCACTCCGTCGACCGTGTCCGCCGACCCGCGCAGGGCCGGATGCCGCCGCAGGACCGACCGGACGGCCCGCTCCAGTCGGGCGGCCTCCAGCAGGCCGGGCGGGAACTCCAGGAAGACCGGCAGGATCCTGACCCGCTCGTGCGGATCGGCGGACCTGGTGTGGTGGAACCTCCGCTGCGCGCCGGTCAGCGGCATCAGCCCGGCGGCTCGCCGGTGGACGTTCGCGTAGTGCTTGAGGTAGGTCCTGGTGATGCTCCGGTGCACAGCTCTGCCTCCATGGTGTCGTCGTCCCACAGCCGAGTCCCTGTCGACCAGCCGCGCGGGGGGCGGGGGGGGGGGGGGCCGCCCCCCCCGCCCCCCCCCCCCCCCCCCCCCACCGGCACCCCCCCCCCCCCCCGCCCCAGC
>NZ_JBIVGI010000020.1:0-760 GCF_044748625.1 Kitasatospora sp. NPDC089913
GGTTACATTCCGAACCCGGAAGCTAAGCCTCACAGCGCCGATGGTACTGCAGGGGGGACCCTGTGGGAGAGTAGGACGCCGCCGAACAATCATTCAAAGCCGCGGCCCCCAGCGATTCGCTGGGGGCCGCGGCTTTTTTGCGTTGCGCGCATGTGTGTACGACGGCAGACCAGGGACTTCCGCCCGGACGCGGGGTGTCCCTGGATGTCGGACAATGGAGAAGGTGCACGGCCAGGAGGCCGGCGCCGAACCGCGAGAGGGCAGTGGTGCTGCCCGATGCGCGGTGGAGATGAAGAAGCAGAAGGAGTCACCACGATGGCGAACCAGCCCCAGGACCGTCCCGAGCGTCGATCGGACGACGGCCGCGGCTACGAGCCCCGGTCTCGCGGGGGTTGGTCCAACGACCGTGCTCCGCGCCGCGACGACCGCGGCGGCGACCGTGGCGGCCGTCCCGCCGGCGGCGGCTACGGCGGTGGTCGTGACGACCGTGGCGGTGACCGTGGCGGGTTCCGTCGCGACGACCGCGGTGGTGACCGCCCCTACAGCGGTGGCGGCGACCGCGGTGGCTTCCGCCGTGACGACCGTGGCGGGGACCGCCCGACCGGCGGTGGCTTCCGTCGTGACGACCGTGGCGACCGCCCGTCCGGTGGTGGCTTCGGCGGTGGTCGTGACGACCGTGGCGGCGACCGTGGTGGTTTCCGTCGTGACGACCGCGGTGGTGACCGCCCCTACGGCGGTGGCGGCGACCGTGGCGGCTTCC
>NZ_JBIVGI010000020.1:859-1265 GCF_044748625.1 Kitasatospora sp. NPDC089913
CGTCGTGACGACCGTGGTGACCGTCCCTCGGGCGGCGGCGGTTTCCGTCGTGACGACCGTCCGGGTGGGTTCCGCCGCGACGACCGTGGTGACCGTCCCTCGGGTGGTGGCTTCGGCGGTGGTCGTGACGACCGTGGCGGGGACCGTGGTGGTTTCCGTCGTGACGACCGCGGTGGTGACCGCCCCTACGGCGGTGGCGGCGACCGTGGCGGCTTCCGTCGTGACGACCGTGGTGACCGTCCCTCGGGCGGCGGCGGTTTCCGTCGTGACGACCGTCCGGGTGGGTTCCGCCGCGACGACCGTGGTGACCGCCCGTCCGGTGGTGGTGGCTTCCGTCGTGACGACCGTGGTGACCGTCCCTCGGGTGGTGGCTTCGGTGGTGGCCGTGACGATCGCGGTGGCGACC
>NZ_JBIVGI010000020.1:1364-172045 GCF_044748625.1 Kitasatospora sp. NPDC089913
CGTGGCGGCTTCCGCCGCGACGACCGCGGTGGTGACCGTCCGTCGGGTGGTGGCTTCCGTCGTGACGACCGCGGCGACCGTCCCTCGGGCGGCGGCTTCGGTGGTGGCCGTGACGATCGCGGTGGCGACCGTGGCGGCTTCCGCCGCGACGACCGCGGTGGTGACCGTCCGACCGGTGGTGGCTTCCGCCGCGACGACCGCCCGGGTGGCTTCGGTGGCGGTCGTGACGACCGTGGCGGCTTCCGCCGCGACGACCGCGGTGGTGACCGTCCGTCGGGTGGTGGCTTCCGTCGTGACGACCGCGGCGACCGTCCCTCGGGCGGCGGCGGTTTCCGTCGTGACGACCGTCCGGGCGGATTCCGCCGCGACGACCGTGGCGACCGCCTGTCCGGTGGTGGCTTCCGCCGCGACGACCGTGGTGACCGTCCCTCGGGCGGTGGCTTCGGCGGTGGTCGTGACGACCGTGGCGGGGACCGTGGTGGTTTCCGTCGTGACGACCGCGGTGGTGACCGCCCCTACGGCGGCGGCGACCGTGGCGGCTTCCGTCGCGACGACCGCGGCGACCGCGGCGACCGTCCCTCGGGCGGCGGCTACGGCCGTGGCCGGGACGACCGCGGCGGCTACCGCGGTGGCCGCGACGAGCGTGGCGGCGGCCGGGACTACCAGGACGACCGCCGGGGCAACTACGAGCCGGTCAAGCGCCTGCCGATCCCCGAGGACGTCACCGGCTTCGAGATCGACGCGGATGTGCGCCAGGAGCTCAAGAGCCTGCCCAAGACGCTCGCGGACGATGTCGCCCGCAACCTGGTGATGGTCGCCCGCCTGCTCGACGACGAGCCGGAGGAGGCCTACCAGTACTCGCGCGTCGCGCTCCGGCTGGCCTCCCGCGTCGCCGCCGTCCGTGAGGCGGCCGGTTTCGCCTCGTACGTGACCCAGCGCTACTCGGAGGCGCTGACCGAGTTCCGCGCCGCCCGCCGGATGACCGGTCGCGCGGACCTGTGGCCGGTGATGGCCGACTGCGAGCGTGGCCTGGGCCGCCCGGAGAAGGCGCTGGCGATGGCCGGCGAGCCCGAGGTGAAGCAGCTGGACAAGGCCGGCCAGGTCGAGATGCGTCTCGTGGCGGCCGGTGCGCGCGGTGACATGGAGCAGTTCGAGGCTGCCGTCGTCACCCTGCAGAGCTCCGAGCTGGCCTCGTCCGCGGTGCACCCGTGGACCGCGCGCCTGCGTTACGCCTACGCCGAGGCGCTGATCGCGGCCGGCCGTGGCGACGAGGCCCGTGACTGGTTCGCCAAGGCCGTCGAGGCCGACACCGACGGCACCACCAACGCCGCCGAGCGTCTCGCCGAGATCGACGGTGTGGAGTTCATCGACGCCCTCGACCCGGAGCTCGCCGAGGAGGAGGCCGAGCAGGCCGCCGAGCCGGCCGCCCGCAAGGGTGGCGAGGCCTCGGACGAGCGGGTCATCTTCGAGGACGAGGAGGACGTCGAGGAGTTCTACGACGAGGACGACCTCGAGATCGACGAGGAGTTCGACGGCGTGGTGCCGGAGCGTCCCGCCGCGCGCGACGACAAGTAGTCGACGGCCGCGACCGCCGGCGCTCGCCGGCGGTCGGGGCGCGTCACGAGTGAGGCCCTGCCGCACCCCGGGAGATCCGGGGTGCGGCAGGGCCTCACTGCGTCGGGCGTGGCTACGGCGTCAGCCCAGTTCCAGGTTTCGCAGCACCAGACCGGTGGCCGGCTTCGGGCCGAAGGAGGTGGACTTGCGCGGCATGGTGACGCCCTGTTCGGCGAGCCGGCGGACCACGCTCTCGCGGACCGGGTGCAGCAGGACGGCCGTGCCGCCGCTGCGGGCGGCTTCGCGCTCGGCGGAGGCCGCGGTGTGCAGGTAGCCGATGTCGTCGGGGCCGTCGGGGACCCGCCAGGTGTGGTCGAGCAGGGTGGCGTGCAGGACGGTGGCGTCCAGGTGGCGCCACTCCTCGGGCTTGTCCTGCGGCACGGTGGCGTCGAGCAGCGCCTCGTCGGGGTCGGTGACGAGGTGGTAGACGCCGTCCCCGCCGGTGAGCAGGAAGCCGCTGCCGCCGTGCCGCTTCTGCTCGGCGAGTGCCTGCAGCGCGGCGTCCAGCGGACCGGGGACCTCCTTGACCTGCCACTGGCCGCCGAGCCGGGCCAGGGCCTCCTCGACCGGCAGCCGGTAGAGCACCCGGTGGATGGCCCGCACCCGGAGCGGATAGCGGGCGGTGTCGACCAGCAGGACCAGGCCGCGGTCCCAGGGGCTGCGGGGCAGGTGCCGGTGCTCGCGCTGGAGGCGCAGGTACATCTCCCAGCGGTGGTGACCGTCGGCGATCAGGGCGCGGCAGGTGGCCAGGTCGCGGCCGATCTCGGCGATCTCGGCCGGGTCGGTGACCGCCCACAGCCGGTGGTGGGTGCCGTCGGTGGTGGTCGTGGTGAGCAGCGGCTCCGTGCGGACGGCGCGCTCGATCACGGCGGACGCCCCGCCGCTGCCCCGGTAGGTGAGCAGCAGCGGTTCGAGGTTGGCCCGGGTGGTGCGCATCAGGCCGACCCGGTCGGCGACCGGTCTGGGCATCACGTCCTCGTGGGGGAGGACCACGCCGGCCTCGCTGCCGCTGACGGCGAGGGCGCCGATGAGTCCGCGCTGGAGGACCTCCGCGCCGCCGTCGGCGGCGGGGACGCGCTGCTCGTACACGTAGAGGGCCGGCTCGGGGTCGGCGGCGAGGACGCCCTCGCGCTGCCACTCGCGCAGCAGCCTGGCGGCGTGCCGGTAGCGGGTGTCGCGGTCGGGGCGGTCGCCGGTGTCCTCGGGTTCGGGGCGCGGCAGGATCAGCCGGACCACGTTGTGCGGGTCGGCGGTCTCCAGGTCGAGCCGTCGGCCGGGGTCGACGACGTCGTACGGCGGTGAGGTGACGGCGGCCAGCGCGCCGACCCGGTCGGGGTCGTAGCGGAGGCCGCGGAAGGGGGACAGGGACAGGCCTGCGGTGGCGACGTGGCCGGGATTGCCGGGGCCGCCCTGCGGAGACTCCACTCCGCTTTCTGCACTGGGTGTGCTCATTCTGGGCATCGTAATCGGGTACGCGTTGTTCAGAGATCGGAACACCCGTGCCGGTCCGGTGGCCGGGTGTCGTGACCGAGGGCGAGGTTCGGGGTGGAGGAGCGCGACGAGCGGGTGGACGACGGCGCTGGTGGGGGTGGGGACCCGGGCGGCGGCGGGACGGCTCCGTCCGGGCAGCAGCAGCGGTCCGGTGAGCCGGAGGGCGACGTCTACGAGTGGTTCCGCCGGGGTGCTCGGCTGCTCGCGCAGGGGAACCCGGCGGCGGCGGAGCAACTGCTGGCCCGGGCGGCCGCGGCCGAGCCGGACTCGCGCAGCATCCGGGAGGCGCTGGCCCGGGCGCAGTTCGACGCGGGGTCGTACGCGGCGGCGCTGGAGAACTTCCGGACCGTGGCGCTGGCCGATCCGTCGGACGACTACGCTCAGTTCGGGTGGGGTGTGGCGGCGGCCCGGCTGGGTGATTTCGAGACCTCCGCCGAGCATCTGGCGCTGGCCGTGGCGATGCGGCCGGAGAACGACCACTACCGGGCCGCACTGCGGCAGACCCGCGCGACGCTGGCGGCCCGGGCCGGGGCGTTCGGTCCGCTGCTGCCGGGGGCGCCGGGTTACCTGGAGCCGCCGGCCGGGGCGGAGGGGCCGGCTCGGGGAAGCACGGCGGGCCCGGGAACCACGGCGGGGCCGGAGCCGACCGGTGATCGGGACCGGCGGGACGGCTGAGCCGGTGCGCCGCCCGCCGGCCGCGGTCCCGGCCACCGCCGGGACTCCCGACGGACGAGTACGACTGACGCGATGAGTGAGGTAGAGCAGGCATGACCGAAACGGCCACCACCGTGCGACGGACCGCCCCGGGCGGCTGCGAGCAGCCGCTGACCGAGGCGTACGACACGGCACTGCTGGACCTCGACGGCGTGGTGTACGCCGGTCCGGACGCGATCGAGTACGCCGTGGAGTCGCTCGACGCGGCCCGCGCCGCCGGGATGCGGCTGGCGTACGTGACCAACAACGCCTCCCGGCCGCCCCGGGTGGTCGCCGGGCACCTGACCGAGCTGGGGGTGCCGGCCGAGGCGGCGGACGTGATCAACTCCGCCCAGGCCGCCGCCCGGGTGCTCGCCGAGAAGCTGCCGGCCGGTGCGAAGGTGCTGGTGGTCGGCGGGCTCGGCCTGGAGGAGGCGCTGGCCGAGCGTGGCCTGGTGGCCGTCCGGACGCTGGCCGAGGAGCCGCTGGCGGTGGTCCAGGGCTTCGACGCCTCGGTGGGGTGGACGCACCTGGCGGAGGCGTCCTACGCGGTGCAGTCCGGGCTGCCGTGGGTGGCGTCCAACACCGATGTGACGGTGCCGACCGCGCGCGGGATCGCGCCCGGCAACGGGATGCTGGTGGCGGCGGTGCGGGCGGCGACCGGGGTGGAGCCGGAGGTGGCGGGCAAGCCGCTGCCGCCGATGCACCGCGAGACGGTGCTGCGGACCGGCGCGAAGCGGCCGCTGGTGGTGGGTGACCGGCTGGACACCGACATCGAGGGCGCGTTCAACGGCGGGGTGGACAGCCTGCTGGTGTTCACCGGGGTGACGACGGCGGCGCAGCTGCTGGCGGCACCGGCCGAGCACCGGCCGACGTACCTGTCGGCGGACCTGCGGGGGCTGCTGACCGCGCACGCGCCGGTCACGGCGGCGGAGGACGGCGGGTTCGGCTGCGGCGGCTTCGTCGCGGTGGCGCGGGACGGCGTGCTGCGGCTGGAGGGTGTCGGGGCGGACCGCTGGGACGGTCTGCGGGCGCTGTGCGCGGCGGCCTGGACGGCGCTGGACGCGGACGGCGAGCCGGTGGACGGCCGGAAGGCGCTGGCCGAGCTGGGGTTCTGAGCCCGGGGCCGGTGCCGACGGCCGGTCGGTGGTCGGTGCCGGCCGGTGGGTGAGCCGTCGGTGGTCGGTGCCGGCGGGTCGGGGGCCGGTCGGTGGCGGCTCGGTGGCCGGGTCAGAGCAGGGTGCGCAGCCGCAGCAGGTCGCGGAAGCCCGCCTCCAGCTTGACCCGGCCGCCGACCCAGGCCGAGGCGAAGTTGAGCCGGCCGCCGACCAGGGCGAGCAGGTCGTCGCTGCTCATGGTGAGCCGGATGTCCGCCTTGCCGGTCGGGCTGCCGGGGTGCTGCTCGACGTCGTGGATGCTCCCGGAGCGCAGCTGCCCGGTGAAGGTCAGGTCGAGGTCGGTGATCCGGCAGCTGAGCGAGCGGTCGAGGCCGGCCGCCGTGCGGACGTCGCCGGTGGCCTTGGCGAGGTTGTGGCTGAGCTGCTCCAGCGCCTCGCGGCACTCCTCGGCGTTGGCCATGGCGGTGGGTTCCCTCCTCGGACCGGCCGCCCCGCCCCGGCGGGTCGCGGGGTCCGGTGACGGCCGACTGCCGGGCCACGGTACCGCAGGAGGGTTTTGGCGGTAGCGTCGTCGGTGGGATGCCCGGATCCGTCCGGGCCCCGTGGCGACGGAGCGATGCGCGCAGGCGAATGGGAGGCACCCGGATGCTGCCGAGGACGGTACGAGGAGCGGTGGCGGCCGCGGCCGTACTGGTGGAGGAGGTCGGCAAGCGGGTCGTCGGAACGGCGGCCGGTCTGCTGGAGAAGGGCGGCATCGACGTCACGGAGGTGGAGCGCCGTTTCGGCGGGCAGTTCCCTCCGTCGGCGCAGTCGTTGCAGACCCTCGCCGAGGAGGCGGTGACCGCCGGGCGGGCCGGGGTGGACCTGGCCGTCGGGGTGGCGCGCGGTGAGGTCGAGAAGGTCTTCGAGAAGGTCGGGGACCAGGTGACCAAGGTGGGTGTGGTGCTGGCCTACCTGGAGAGCAAGCTGCGCGAGGTCGAGGACGAGGAGGAGGGGGCACGGCCGGAGCAGGCCGGGCCGCCGCCCGCGCCCCGGGCCGGCGGCCTGTTCGAGGACGGCTGGGAGCAGGAGACGCGGGGTTCGGCGGAGGCCGAGCGGATAGTGGTGGACGAGCCGGTGGAGGTCGACCCGCCGGTGCCCCCGACCGGGACGGCGGGTGCGGCGGAGGCCGCCGCGAAGAAGGCCGCGGCGAAGGCTCCCGCGAAGAAGGCGGCGGTGCGGAAGCCCGCCGCCGCGAAGCAGGCCGCACCGGCCGCGAAGAAGGCGGCGGCCAAGAAGACGGCGGTGAAGAAGACCGCCGTCAAGAAGACCGCCGTCAAGAAGACCTCGACCGCGAAGAGGAGCACGGCCGCGAAGAAGCCGGCCGAGGCCGGGGCGGAGCAGCCGCCCGCCAAGCGCACCGCCACCCGGAAGACCACCGTCCGCCGGACCGCCACCACGAAGAAGCCCGATGCCTGAACCGGAGAGCCGGAGCACCCCCGTCCCCGTCCCCGCCCCCGGCGAACCGCTGCCGCTCGGTGTCGAGCTCACACCGACCGGTCATCCGGCGGTGGACGCCGGGCTGGCCCGGCTGGCGGCGCTGGACGGGGTGGCGACCGACGCACACGTCGCGGTGTACGAAGATGTCCATCAGCGGCTCGCCGACACGCTGGCCGCGCTCGACCGGGACTGACCCGGGCGGGCGGGAACCACCGTAGGAGCTGAAACACCAGTGGCAGTGGCACGACGCCGACTCGACGCGGAGCTGGTCCGCCGCAAGCTGGCCCGGTCGCGGGAGCACGCCTCGGAGCTGATCGCGGCCGGCCGGGTGACCGTCGGCGGGGCCACCGCGACCAAACCGGCCACCCAGGTGGAGACCTCGGCGGCGGTCGTGGTGGCCAAGGACGACAACGATCCCGACTACGTGTCGCGCGGCGGCCACAAGCTCGCCGGGGCGTTCGCGGCGTTCGTGCCGCAGGGCCTGGTCGTCGAGGGCCGCCGGGCGCTGGACGCGGGCGCGTCCACCGGAGGGTTCACCGATGTGCTGCTGCGGGCGGGCGCCGCCCGGGTGCTGGCGGTCGACGTCGGCTACGGGCAGCTGGCCTGGTCGCTGCAGAGCGACGACCGGGTGACCGTGATGGACCGCACCAACGTCCGGGAGCTGACCCCGGAGATGATCGGCGGCACCCCGGTCGACCTGGTGGTGGGGGACCTCTCCTTCATCTCGCTGGGCCTGGTGCTGCCCGCGCTGGCCGGCTGCGCCGCCCCGGACGCCGACCTGGTGCTGATGGTCAAGCCGCAGTTCGAGATCGGCAAGGAGCGCCTGGGCAGCGGCGGTGTGGTGCGCAGCCCGCAGCTGCGCGCCGAGATGGTGCGCCAGGTGGCCGGGCAGGCGTGGGAGCTCGGGCTGGGCGTGCGGGCGGTCACCGCGAGCCCGCTGCCGGGTCCGTCGGGCAATGTCGAGTACTTCCTCTGGATGCGCCGGGACGCACCGCGGCTGGACCCCGCGGAGGCGGACCGGGCCGTCGCCGAGGGCCCCCGATAGGGTGCTCTGCGGACGTCCGGTCAGTCATGCTGGGTGGCGCGGCCGTACCGGGCCGACGACGACCCGGCCGGCGTAGGGAGAGGGCAGCGGGCATGAGTGATGAACGTACGGTCTTCCTGATCGCGCACACGGGCCGCGAGGCGGCGCTGCGCAGTGTCGAGGGACTGGTGCACGGCCTGCTGAAGGCGGGGATCCGGATCAGACTGCTGGCTGCCGAGGCGGTCGACCTGGACCTGCCGGACGGGGTGGAGACGGTGGCCGGGGGACCGGGCGCGGCCGACGGCTGCGAGCTGATCCTGGTCGCCGGCGGGGACGGGACCCTGCTGCGCGGGGCGGAGCTGGCGCGTGAGCACGGGCTGCCGATGCTCGGCATCAACCTGGGCCGGGTCGGTTTCCTGGCCGAGGCGGAGCGGGACGACCTGGCGGTGGTGGTCGAGCGGGTGGTCGACGCCGACTACGAGGTCGAGGAGCGGATGACCCTCGATGTGATCGTCCGGACCAACGGTGACGAGGTGCACCACGACTGGGCGCTGAACGAGGCCTCGATCGAGAAGGCGGCCCGGGAGCGGATGCTCGAGGTGGTGACCGAGGTGGACGGCCGTCCGGTCTCCAACTTCGGTTGCGACGGCGTGGTGTGCGCCACGCCGACCGGCTCGACGGCGTACGCGTTCTCCGGCGGCGGGCCGGTGGTCTGGCCCGAGGTGGAGGCCCTGCTGATGGTGCCGATCAGCGCGCACGCGCTGTTCGCCCGGCCGCTGGTGGCCTCGCCGGACTCGGTGCTGGCGGTGGAGGTGCAGCCGAAGACCCCGCACGGGGTGCTGTGGTGCGACGGCCGGCGTTCGGTCGAACTGCCCGCCGGGGCGCGGGTGGAGGTGCGCCGGGGGCAGACGCCGGTGCGGCTGGCCAGACTGCACCGGGCGCCGTTCACCGACCGGCTGGTGGCCAAGTTCGCGCTTCCGGTGACCGGTTGGCGCGGCCGGGCGGACACCGCCTGAGGTTCGTGCTGCGGCGGCGCCGCCCGGGTGCGGGTGCCGGTCGGCGCCGCCGCACCGTCAGACCGCGAGCGGCTGGTTGTCGTCGGTGCCCCGCCACCCGCCGTCGTCCTCGGCGCGGGCGGCGGTCGCCGCCAGCCGGCGGACCGCGGCCGGCACGGCCGGGGCGGGCACGGTGAGCGGGATCCGGACGTGGTGCTCGAACGCGCCGTCGGAGCCGAACCGGTTGCCGGCCGCGAGCCGGACCCCGGAGCGCTCGCCCGCCCGGGCCAGCGCCGTGCCCGAGACCCCGCCGGTGGCGACCCAGAACGACAGGCCGCCCGGCGGCACGGTGAAGCGCCAGTGCGGCAGCTGTTCGCGCAGGGCGGTGCCGAACGCCTCGGCGGTGTCCCGCAGCCGGGTCAGCTGGTGCGCGCGGACCGCGGGCAGGTCCTCGGCCAGCAGTTCGGCGGCGATCAGCTGGTCCAGCACGGGGGCGCCGACGTCGCTGTAGACCCGGGTGGTGGCCAGCCGGCGGACCAGCGCGGGGGCGGCGCGCACCCAGCCGATCCGCAGACCGCCCCAGAGCAGCTTGCCGGCCGAGCCGACCGTGACCACCTGGGCGGCGCGGTCCAGCGCGGCGGTCGGGCGGGGGAGCGCCGCGCCCTCGGGCAGGCCCCAGCCGAGTTCGGCGGTGGTCTCGTCGACCAGGACCACGGCGCCGGCGGACCGGGCGGCGGCGAGCAGTTCGCGCCGCTGCTCCTCGTCGATCAGCGCGCCGGTGGGGTTGTGGAAGTCGGGGATCACGTAGGCGGCCTTCGGCGCGGCCCCGCCCAGTACCCGCCGCCACTCGGCGAGGTCCCAGCGCGGGCCCTCGCCGCGGTCCGGCCCCGGGCGCGCGTCGAGGAGGGGCACGGGGACCGGCCGGGCCTCGCTGAGCCGCAGCGCCTGGAGGGTGTGGGCGTAGCTGGGGGCCTCGACGGCGACCCGGTCGCCCCGGCCGAGCAGGGCCTGCCGGACCAGGTGCAGGGCGCCCATCGCGCCGATGGTGATCAGGATCTGGTCCGGGGTGGTCGGCAGGCCGCGTTCGGTGAAGCGGCGGGCCACGGCCTCGCGCAGCACCGGGACCCCGGTCGGGTAGTGGCCGTGCCCGGCGGCGTAGGCGGGCAGTTGTTCGACGGCGCGGGCGGCGGCCGTGGAGAGGAAGGGCTGGGGGGCGGGCAGCGCGGCGACGCCGAGGTCCAGGATGTCGCCCTGCTCGTCCGGCGGGACGGGGTGCAGGGCGTCGCTGGGCGGGGCGGAGCCCTCGGGCAGGGCGGTCCAGCTGCCGGCGCCGCGTCGGCTGCGCAGGTACCCCTCGTCCCGCAGGGCCTCGTAGGCGGTGGCGACGGTGGTGCGGCTGAGTCCCAGGGCCAGGGCGAGTTCGCGTTCGGCGGGCAGTCGGGCGCCGACCGGCAGCCGGCCCTCGGAGACCAGCAGCCGGATCCGGGCGGCGAGGGCGCGGTAGGCCGGGCGGCGGGCGGCGCCGGGCGGTTCGGGCAGCCGCGCGGTGGCGAGCAGCCGGGCGAGCGCCGGGGGAGCGACGGTGGTCTGCCAGTCGGCCAAGGTGATCAGTCCACTTACTCGTGATTGGCCCTGTCATGGGCCGTATTGGCTTGGCCATCATGGCAGGGCGGCCGTCGAGTCCGCCACCGTCGGGCCGGTCCGCCGGCGGTGCAGCACCACCTGTCCGGAGATTCCATGGCCACCACGAGCGCCCTCCCGTCCCCCTCCCCCTCCCCGTCGCCGTCCGAGCGCCCGTCCGGGCCCGCGTCGCCGTCCCCCGCCGCCGGTGCCGCCGGTGCCCCTGGTACCGCCGGTGCGGTCGCCCGTCCCGCCCCGCTGCTGCGGGTGCTGGGCGACACCCACGCCCTGGGCCGCCGCCTGCCGCAGTTGGTGGTCGGCCTCGCCCTCTACGGCGGCAGCATGGGCCTGATGCTCCGCTCCGGCCTCGGTCTCGACCCCTGGGACGTGTTCCACCAGGGCCTCCAGGGCAGCTTCGGCCTCTCGGTGGGAGCCTGGGTCACGATCTGCGGCGCCCTGGTGCTGCTGCTGTGGATCCCGCTGCGCCAGCTGCCCGGGGTCGGCACGGTCGCCAATGTGCTGCTGATCGGCGCCGCGATGGACCTCACTCTCCGCTTCGTCGGCACGCCCGGGGCGCTCCCGGTCCGGATCACGCTGATGGTCGCCGCGATCGTGCTCAACGGTCTGGCCACCGGGCTCTACATCGGCGCCCGGCTGGGCCCGGGGCCGCGGGACGGGCTGATGACCGGGCTGCACCGCCGTACCGGGGGCTCGCTGCGGCTGATCCGTACCGGGATCGAGCTGGTCGTGCTGGCGGTGGGCGTCCTGCTCGGCGGGACGGCCGGGATCGGCACCGTCGCGTACGCGCTGGCGATCGGCCCGCTCGCGCAGTTCTTCCTGCCCTGGTTCACCGTGCCCACCGCCGAGCAGGCCGGCCGGGTCGGGCGGGCCGGCCGGGTCGGCCGTTCCGACAGGGCCGGAGCGGCCGGGTAGTGGCCTTTCCGGGCACCCGGTCGTCCGGATCTCCCCGGGCGGGTCCGTCGGTGGGCCGGGCACGGAGGAACGCCCCGGCACCCGGCGGGGCGGGTCCGGAAACGCCCGGAACGGATGAACTCGGGGGCACGGAGTTGCCGCGCGTCGTTGCCGCTCGTCGCGCGGCGGGTGCGGAACCTCGTAAGGTCGTCTCCGTGTTGGACGAGATGCGGATACGGGATCTCGGGGTCATCGACGACGCGGTCGTCGAACTGGCCCCCGGCTTCACAGCGGTGACCGGGGAGACCGGAGCCGGCAAGACCATGGTGGTGACCAGCCTCGGCCTGCTGCTCGGCGGCCGGGCCGACCCGGGCCTGGTGCGCAACGGCAGCGAGCGCGCGGTCGTCGAGGGGCGCCTGCAACTGCCGCCCGGCTCGCCGGTGGCCGCCCGCGCCGCCGAGGCCGGCGCCGAGCTCGACGACGGCGCGCTGCTGATCAGCCGGACCGTCTCCGCCGAGGGCCGCTCCCGCGCCCACGTCGGCGGCCGGTCCGTCCCGGTCGGCCTGCTCACCGAGCTCGGCGAGGACCTCGTCGCCGTGCACGGCCAGACCGACCAGCAGCGGCTGCTGCGCCCGGCCCGCCAGCGCGGCGCGCTGGACCGGTACGCGGGCGCGTCGGTGGCCGAGCCGCTGGCCCGCTACCGCGAGGTGTACCGCCGGCTGCGCGAGGTCTCCTCGACGCTGGAGGAGCTGACCACCCGGGCCCGTGAGCGGGCCCAGGAGGCCGACCTGCTGCGGTTCGGCCTCGACGAGGTCGCCGCCGCCGAACCGGTGGCCGGCGAGGACGAGGGGCTGTCCGCAGAGGCCGAGCGGCTCGGCCACGCCGACGCGCTCTCCTCCGCCGCGACCCTCGCCCACGCCGCCCTGGCCGGCGACCCGGCCGACCCGGAGGCGCTGGACGCCGGCACCCTGCTCGCCCAGTCCCGCCGCGCGCTGGACGCCGTCCGCCACCACGACGAGCGGCTCGCCGCCCTCGCCGACCGGCTCAACGAGGTCGGCTACCTGCTCGCCGACGTGGCCGGCGACCTGGCCGGCTACGCCGACGACCTGGACGCCGACCCGGTCCGCCTGGCCGCCGTCGAGGACCGCCGGGCCGTGCTGTCCCAGCTGCTGCGCAAGTACGGCGGCCCGGAGAACTCGCTGGCCGAGGTGATCGCCTGGGCCGAGGAGGGCTCCGCCCGGCTCGCCGAGCTCGACGGCGACGACGAGCGGATCGACGAGCTCGGCGCCCGGGAGACCGCCCTCCGCGGCGAGCTGGCCGAACTCGCGGCCGAGGTGTCGGCCGCCCGGCAGGCCGCCGCCGGGCGCTTCGCGGCCGCCGTCTCCGCCGAACTCGCCGAACTGGCGATGCCGCACGCCCGGGTCACCTTCGCGATCAGCCAGGTCGACGACCTGTCCGGGATCGAGATCGAGGGCCGGACCGTCGCCTACGGGCCGCACGGCGTGGACGAGGTCGAGGTGCTGCTGGCGCCGCACCCCGGCGCCCAGCCCCGGCCGATCGCCAAGGGCGCCTCGGGCGGCGAGCTGTCCCGGGTGATGCTCGCCGTCGAGGTGGTCTTCGCCGGCGCCGACCCCGTCCCCACCTACCTGTTCGACGAGGTGGACGCGGGCGTCGGCGGCAAGGCGGCGGTCGAGATCGGCCGCCGGCTCGCCAAGCTCGCCGAGAGCGCCCAGGTCGTCGTGGTCACCCACCTGCCGCAGGTGGCGGCCTTCGCCGACCGCCACCTCGTGGTCGAGAAGACCAACGACGGCACCGTGACCCGCAGCGGCGTCAAGGTGCTGAGCGACGAGGAGCGGGTCCGCGAGCTCTCCCGGATGCTGGCCGGCCTGGAGGACTCCGAGCTCGGCCGGGCGCACGCGGAGGAGTTGCTCGCCGCGGCCCGCGCCCCCCGCCACCGCTGAACCCGGGCGGCCCTCGCGGACCGGCCACGACGCGCCCCGCCGGGGGCGCCGACTGTCCAAGAGGGCCGCCGACCTGGCATGGTGGCGGCTGGACACTGGCCCTTCCTGTCCCGAGCGCCGCCGGCGGGCAACCCCCGCCCGGGGCGCGCGTAGCTGATCGAGTCGGATGCGAGACGACGTGGACCATTCCGCCGCCCGGGCAGCCGCGGCCACCCCCGAACCGGGGCAGCTGCACGTGGTGCTCGTCCTGGCCGCCAGTAGCGGCGGCATCGGTGCGCACGTGCGCTCCTTGGCGCAGGGCCTGGTCGCACACGGAGTGACCGTCACGGTGTGCGCCCCCGCCGGCGCGGACGCGCTGTTCGGTTTCTCGCGCACCGGTGCGCGGTTCCACCTGGTCGACATCACGCCCACCGCGGGCGCCCGCAGCGACGCCACCGCGATCGGCGAGCTGCGCCGGGCCTTCACCGGCGCCGACGTGGTGCACGCCCACGGCCTGCGCGCGGGGCTGCTGTCCGACCTGGCGCTGCGCACCGCCGGCCGCTTCCCGGGCCTGCGCCCGGAGACGCCGCTGGTGGTCACCTCGCACCACGCGCTGGACGCCACCGGCATGGAGCGCCGCCTCCAGCGGCTGATGGAGCGCCGGGTGGCCCGCGCCGCCGACCTCGTCCTCGGCGCCTCCTCCGACCTGGTGGCCCGCGCCCGCGAACTCGGCGCCACCGACGCCCGGCTGGGCCCGGTCGCGGCCCCGCCGATGCCCGAGGCGCGGCTGCCCCGGGACGGCGCCAGGGCGGCGCTGCTGGACGGCGGCGCGGACCGCCCGCTGGTCCTCGCGGTGGGCCGGCTCGTCCCGCAGAAGGCCTTCGGACTGCTGCTGGACGCGGCCCGCGACCTGGCCGCGCTGACGCCCGAACCGCTGCTGCTGCTGGCCGGGGACGGCCCGGAGGCCGCCGGGCTGCGGGAGCGGGTGGCCGCCGAGAAGCTGCCGGTGCGGCTGCTCGGCTACCGCACCGACGTGTCCGACCTGCTGGCCGCCGCCGACCTGCTGGTGCTCTCCAGCCGCTGGGAGGCCCGCTCGCTGGTGGTGCAGGAGGCGATGCGGGCCGGTGTGCCGGTGGTCGCCACCGCCGTCGGCGGCATCCCCGAGCTGGTCGGTGACGCCGCCGTACTGGTGCCGCCCGGCGACGCGGCGGCGCTCGGCCGGGCGGTGCGGGAGCTGCTGGCCGACCCGGAGCGCCGCCGGCGCCTGGTGGCGGCCGGCCGGCAGCAGGCGGAGACCTGGCCGGACGAGGCCGCCACCGTCGCCCAGGTGCTCAGCACCTACGACGAGCTGGTGCAGCGCGACGCGTGAGCGCGACGGTGGCGGCGGGTCAGACGGTGGCCTGCTCGCCGGCCCGGTCGGCGGCCGGGCCGTCCGGCTGGGCCGACAGGTAGGCGCCGCCGCAGGCGGTGAGCCGCAGCGCGGTGTCGATCAGCGGGACGTGGCTGAAGGCCTGCGGGAAGTTGCCCACCTGGCGCTTGAGCCGCGGGTCCCACTCCTCGGCGAGCAGCCCGAGGTCGTTGCGCAGCGACAGCAGCCGGTCGAACAGCTCCCGCGCCTCCTGCACCCGGCCGATCATGGCGAGGTCGTCGGCCAGCCAGAACGAGCAGGCCAGGAAGGCGCCCTCGTGGCCGGAGAGGCCGTCGACGTTGTTGCCGGACTCGTCGTGGGTCGGGTAGCGGAGCACGAAGCCGTCCTCGGTGGACAGTTCGCGCTGGATCGCCTCGATGGTGCCGATCACCCGCTTGTCGTCCGGCGGCAGGAAGCCGACCTGCGGGATGAGCAGCAGCGAGGCGTCCAGCTCCTTGCCGCCGTAGTACTGGGTGAAGGTGTTGCGGCCGGGGTCGTAGCCCCGCTCGCAGACGTCCCGGTGGATGGTGTCGCGCAGCTCCCGCCAGCGCTCCAGCTGGCCTCCGGCCGGGGCGTCCTCGGGGGTCTGCTCCAGCAGCTTGATGGTGCGGTCCACCGCCACCCAGGCCATCACCTTGGAGTGGACGAAGTGCCGGCGCGGTCCGCGCACCTCCCAGATGCCCTCGTCCGGCTCGGTCCAGTGGTCCTCCAGGTACTCGATCAGCCGCAGCTGGAGGTGGTGCGCGTGGTCGTTGCGGACCAGGCCGGTCATGTGGGCCAGGTGCAGCGCCTCGACGACCTCGCCGTAGACGTCCAGCTGGAGCTGGCCGGCCGCGCCGTTGCCGACCCGCACCGGCTGCGAGCCCTCGTAGCCGGGCAGCCAGTCCAGCGAGGACTCGGTGAGCTCGCGCTCGCCGGCGATGCCGTACATGATCTGGAGGTTCTCCGGGTCCCCCGCGACGGCGCGCAGCAGCCACTCGCGCCAGGCCTTGGCCTCGTCGCGGTAGCCGGTGCGGAGCAGCGAGGAGAGGGTGATCGCGGCGTCCCTGAGCCAGGTGTAGCGGTAGTCCCAGTTGCGCTCGCCGCCGATGTCCTCGGGCAGCGACGTGGTGGGGGCGGCCACGATCCCGCCGGTGGGGGCGTAGGTGAGGCCCTTGAGGGTGATCAGCGAGCGGACCACGGCCTCCCGGTAGGGCCCCTGGTAGGTGCACTGGCCGACCCACTCGTGCCAGAAGTCGGCGGTGGCCTCGAGCAGTGCCTCGGCGTCCGGCGGGGTCGGCTGCTCGAGGTGGGAGGCCTGCCAGGTGAGCGCGAAGGCGATCCGCTCGCCGGCCCGGACGGTGAAGTCGGCGTAGGTGGTGAGGTTGCGCCCGTAGGTGTCGGCCTCGCCGTCCAGCCAGACCGAGTCCGGCCCGGCCACGGCGACGGTGCGGTGGCCGCCGTCGGGCTGCTCCACCCGGTGCACCCAGGGCACGACCCGGCCGTAGCTGAAGCGCATCCGCAGTGCGGAGCGCATCCGCACGGTGCCGGCCACGCCCTCGACGATCCGGATCACCTGCGGCACGGCGTCCTTCCCGGCCAGCGGGCGGGGCGGCATGAAGTCGATGACCCGGACGGTGCCGCCCTGGGCGTCCCACTCCTGTTCCAGGATCAGCGAGTCGCCCCGGTAGCGGCGGCGGTCGGCGGGCACGGCGGGGGCGGCCGCGGTGGGCGGCGGGACCCTCAGGTCGCCGGTGTCGGCGATCCGCGGCCGGGCGGCCGGTGGGACGGCCGGTTCGGCGGCGGGCGCGGTGGCCGGGTGCGGCAGTGCGGTGGCCACCGCCTCGGCGGGGCCGATCCGCCAGAAGCCGTGTTCGTCGGTGCCGAGCAGGCCGGCGAACACCGCCGGTGAGTCGAACCGGGGCAGGCAGAGCCAGTCCACCGCTCCGTCCCTGCTGACGAGGGCGGCGGTCTGCATGTCCCCGATGAGTGCGTAGTCCTCGATACGGCCGGCCACGTGATCTCCAGTTCGCAATGTGGTCACGACGCATCGGCGATCCGAGGGAGAGCCAGCGGGACCGCGGGACCGGGGCCACCCCGGGACGTCCGGCCCTCCGTGGGGTGGTGGCGGGCCTTGCCGGAGCATCCGCGAGGGCTCGGTCGAGCCTCTGGGTGGGTGGGAGGAGCGGCACTACGGGGAGGTCCGGTCGCGCATCGGGGACCGAGAGGTTCCTGACCCTCCCACGCCCTCCGCGTGCTCATGTTGTCGGCGATGCGTCCGAGCAGCTTACGACGGACGAAAGGGGCGAAGCACGCGGGCGCAGCGCGATGTGGCGCCGCATTTCGGCGGAAATACCGCGCATTGCGAGAGCGGCCGTCAGGATGGCTCGGAAGGATCAGCTCCGGATGGCACGAAGTGGGGATCCGGTGATGGCCCGGCCGAGGGCTCCGGGCCGCCTTCGGGTGGCCCGGACGGGCGGGTGGTGCGACGGATGTGACGGTAGCGCCGGATGGTGCGCCGGTGGTGCGCCTGGCGTGCGCCCCGGGAGCGCCCCCGCGGCCGCCCGACCGGAAACCGGGGCCCGGAGGCCCGCCGGCGGCGGGCCGGAACGCGTCCGGGCCGGGTCACTGATACCCTGGTATCCCGTGGACCGGTGGGATCAAACGCCCCGGACCGGCCGAACCGACGACCCTCAGGGCCCCGTGCGCAGCACCGCCCTCCCCCCGTCGCGACGGCGAGCCGCGAGCCTCCCACCACGTCACCTTCGACACGCGACCCACGGGAGCCCCCTCTTGGCACAGCCCCATTCCGGCAAGGCATCGAACGGCCGCGCCGTGACGACCAAGCACCTCTTCGTCACCGGGGGTGTCGCCTCGTCGCTCGGCAAGGGCCTCACCGCCTCCAGCCTCGGTGCCCTGCTCAAGGCCCGCGGCCTGCGCGTGACGATGCAGAAGCTCGACCCGTACCTGAACGTGGACCCGGGCACCATGAACCCGTTCCAGCACGGTGAGGTCTTCGTCACCGACGACGGCGCCGAGACCGACCTCGACATCGGCCACTACGAGCGGTTCCTCGACACCAACCTGCACGGCTCGGCGAACGTCACCACCGGCCAGGTGTACTCGACCGTCATCGCCAAGGAGCGCCGCGGCGAGTACCTGGGCGACACCGTCCAGGTCATCCCGCACATCACCAACGAGATCAAGTCCCGGATCCGCCGGATGGCGACCGAGGACGTGGACGTGGTGATCACCGAGGTCGGCGGCACCGTCGGCGACATCGAGTCGCTGCCGTTCCTGGAGGCCGTCCGCCAGGTCCGCCACGAGGTCGGCCGGGACAACGTGTTCTTCGTGCACGTCTCCCTGCTCCCCTACATCGGCCCCTCGGGCGAGCTGAAGACCAAGCCCACCCAGCACTCCGTCGCCGCGCTGCGCAACATCGGCATCCAGCCCGACGCCATCGTGCTGCGCGCCGACCGCGAGGTCCCGCAGGCCATCAAGCGCAAGATCTCGCTGATGTGCGACGTGGACGAGGAGGCCGTGGTCGCGGCCATCGACGCCAAGTCGATCTACGACATCCCCAAGGTGCTGCACGGCGAGGGCCTGGACGCCTACGTCGTCCGCCGCCTGGACCTGCCGTTCCGCGACGTGGACTGGACCACCTGGGACGACCTGCTGCGCCGCGTCCACGAGCCGCAGCACATCGTCAAGGTCGCCCTGGTCGGCAAGTACATCGACCTGCCGGACGCCTACCTGTCGGTGACCGAGGCGCTGCGCGCCGGCGGTTTCGCCAACAACGCCCGGGTCGAGATCAAGTGGGTCACCTCGGACGACTGCGAGACCCCCGAGGGCGCCCGCGAGCAGCTCGGCGACGTGGACGCGATCTGCATCCCCGGCGGCTTCGGCGACCGCGGCGTCAACGGCAAGGTCGGTGCGATCACCTTCGCCCGCGAGAACAAGGTGCCGCTGCTCGGCCTCTGCCTGGGCCTGCAGTGCGTCGTCATCGAGGCCGCCCGCAACCTGGCCGGCCTGCCCGAGGCCAACTCGACCGAGTTCGACGCCGCCGCCAAGCACCCGGTCGTCTCCACCATGGCCGAGCAGCTGGCCATCGTCGACGGCAAGGGCGACCTGGGCGGCACCATGCGTCTGGGCCTCTACCCGGCCAAGCTCGCCGAGGGCTCGATCGTCCGCGAGGTCTACGCCGGCGAGCAGTACGTCGAGGAGCGCCACCGCCACCGCTACGAGGTCAACAACGCCTACCGCGCGGACCTGGAGAAGACCGGCCTGCAGTTCTCCGGCCTCTCCCCGAAGGGCGACCTGGTCGAGTACGTCGAGTACCCGCGCGAGGTGCACCCCTACCTGGTGGCCACCCAGGCCCACCCGGAGCTGAAGTCCCGGCCGACCCGCCCGCACCCGCTGTTCGCGGGTCTGGTCAAGGCCGCGATCGAGATCAAGACGGCCCCGGCCGACGCCCAGTAGTCCCGGTCCGTTTCCCCGGACGGCGGTCCCGCGATGTCCCGCGGGGCCGCCGTTCGGCGTTAGATTGTGTCGTACTGACGAAAAGGGGAGAGCGTGATGGACGACCGCAGCACCGCCGGAGTCGCCGACGTGGCGGAGGAGTGGGAGATCCGGGGGAGCACCACCCCGTTCCAGGGCCGGGTCACCGGGGTGCGCACCGAGGAGGTCCTGATGCCCGACGGCAGCTGGGCCCGCCGGGACTACCAGACCCACCCCGGATCGGTCTCCGTACTCGCCCTGGACGACCGGCAGCGGGTGCTGATCCTGCGCCAGTACCGGCACCCCGTCCGCCAGCGCCTCTGGGAGCTGCCCGCCGGACTGCTCGACGTGCCCGGCGAGAACCCGCTGCACGCCGCCCAGCGCGAGCTGTACGAGGAGGCGCACTGCAAGGCCGGCGAGTGGCGGGTGCTGGTCGACTTCTACACCTCGCCCGGCGGCACCGACGAGGCACTGCGGCTCTTCCTCGCCACCGACCTCTCCGAGGCGGAGGGGGAGCGGTACGAGGCGCACGGGGAGGAACTGGAGCTGGAATCCGCCCGGGTGCCGGTCGAGGAGCTGGTGCGGCTGATCCACGCCGGCGAGCTGCACAACCCGACCCTGATCACCGGGACGCTGGCGCTGTACGCGGCCCTGCACGGGCCCGGCGGGCTGGACGCGCTGCGGCCGGCGGACTCGCCGTGGCCCGCGAGGCCGTTTATTTAGGGCTCGGCTCGCCTCCGGGGCGCTTTGGTCCGGTGCCGACGGTCGGCGCTCCAACGCCGCTCCTTCGTCGCGTCGTCCTCGCTTCTCCCTTTCGGCACCGGCGCGCCCCTTCGGCTCGCTCGCGGTCCGTGCAGGGCGGGGGTCACGGCGGGTGGGTGGGGCTTGGGGTGTCGGGAACCGGCGGGGGTCACGGCGGGTGGGTGGGGCCTGCGGTGTGGGCTGCTCGTGAGGTGTGCGGGACGGGGGTCGGGGCGACGCGAGGGCTCGGACTCGGCGGGTGAGGTCTGTCGGCTTCGGCCGGGGGGGTGATTTACCGGTTCGTACGACCGGATGTCACCTCGGTCGGGGCTGACGGCCGAACTACGCTTCGCAGACGGGGCGTCCGTCGCGGGCGGCCGCCGGTCGGTGCTGGGTGACGTCGGGAGTGGCACGGGTGGCGAGGAAGACGGCGACCATGGAGGCCGGGACCGGCGCGCCCGCCGAGCGCGTTCCCGGGCTGGACCGGCTGCCCGCCGGCCCCGCCCTGTTCGTCGGCCGGCGCACCGAGCTGGCCGCGCTGCGGGCCGCCGCCGCGCGTCCGGCCGAGGGCCGTTGCCCGGTGCTGGTGCTGGCCGGGCGGCCCGGTTCGGGCCGTACCGCGCTGGCCGTCCGGTTCGCCGTCACCGTCGCCGGCCAGTACCCCGACGGCGTGCTGTTCGCCCGGCTGTCCGCCCCCGACGGCGGCCGGGTGCCGCCCGCCAGGGCCGCCCGCCGGCTGCTGGAGCAGCTGGGCGCGGACACCGCCGACGTTCCGCTGCCCGGCGCCGCCGGGGACGGCCGGGACGATCCGGCCTGCGTCGCGCTGCGGGCCGCGCTGGCCGGGCGCCGGGTGCTGCTGGTGCTGGACGACGTCCGGGACGCCGGGCAGCTGTGGCCGCTGCTCGCGGACGAGCCGGGCTGTCTGGTGCTCGCCACCACGGCCGGGCCGCTCACCGGGATCGAGGACATCGATCCGGTCATCCTCGGCGGGCTCGACCGGACGGCGGCGGCCGAGCTGCTGGGCGATCTGGTCGGCGGCACCAGGATCGGCTGCGACCCGGTCGGCGCTGCGGACCTGGCGGAGGCCTGCGGCTCCCAGCCGGCGGCGTTGCGGCTGATGGCCGGGCGCCTGCGCGGGAAGCCGGAGCTGGCGGTGACGGAGGCGGCGAAGGAGCTGCTGCGGGCCGTCACCGAGGCCGGGAAGCCGGAGCCGGAGCCGGAGCGGGCCCCGGAGAAGGACTCGGAGGAGTCGAAGGAGCCCGCGCCGAAGGGCAAGGGGCGGCGCGGGCCGGAGCCGGTCGCCGCGGCGGCCCCGCCGGCGGAGCCGGCCCGTGATCCGGCGGCCTGGGTCCGACCCGGACCGGAGCCCTCCGAACCCGTCCCGGTGCCCGACAACGACCCGCTGGTCGGCGCCTTCACGCTGGCCTATGCTGGCCTGACCGCCGCGCAGGCCCGGATGCTGCGCGCGCT
The DNA here is from genome assembly GCF_044748625.1 of Kitasatospora sp. NPDC089913. NCBI lineage: Bacteria > Bacillati > Actinomycetota > Actinomycetes > Kitasatosporales > Streptomycetaceae > Kitasatospora > Kitasatospora sp. NPDC089913. The sequence continues at coordinate 22,346 of NZ_JBIVGI010000020.1, forward strand.
CACCCTGGCCCCCGCCCAGTCCGCGGACCCGCGCACCGCCTCCGCGCTGGTCGGCTGTCCGGCCCCGGAGGCCGCGACGACCCTCGCCGCGCTGGCCGAGCGGGAGCTGCTGGCCGAGGAACCGCCGGCCGCGGACGGCACGGCCCGCTACCGCGTTCCCGGCCGGCTCCACCCCCGGCTGGTGCGGCTGCGCGAGCGGGAGGACCGGCCCGCCGAGATCGAGCTGGCCCGGGCCAGGCTGCTGGAGCGGCTGGTCCGGCTCACCGAGTCGGCCCGCTCGCTGCTCGACCCGTCCGACGGCGCCGGGCCCGACCCGCTGCCCGGTCCGCTGCGGCTGAAGTCCGCCGCGCACGCCCGGGAGTGGCTGCTCGGCGAGCGGGACCCGCTGCTCGGCGCCGTCGCCGACGCGATCGGCCAGGGCGATCTCGACGGCTCGGCGGGCCGGCTGGTCACCGCGCTGCTGCGGTCGCTGCCGCTGACCGGTGCCGCCGCCCCGGCCGACCTCCACCAGCTGCACGAGCTGGTGCTGACGGTGGCCGAGCGCCACGGCCGCCCGCGCCGGGCCTCGGCCGCGCTGCTCAACCTGGGCGACCTCCAGGCGGCCGCGGGCCGCTGGGAACTGGCCTCCGGGCACTACCGGGCGGCCCTGGAGCACGCCAGGACCGCCGACGACGAGGCGCTCTGTGCCCGCGCACTGGAGGGCGCGGCGGGCTGTCACCGGGCGCTCGGCGATGCCGTGCGCGCCGCCGATTGGTACGGCCGGGCGCTGGGTGTCCGGCAGTCGATGGGGGACCAGGCCGCCGAGGCCCGGCTGCTGGCCCGGGTGGCCGAGGCGCACGCGGCCCAGCGCCGGTTCGACGAGGCCGAGCGGGAGTACCGGGCGTCCCTGTCGGTACTGCGCCGGATCGGCGACGAACGGGGCCGGGAGGCCGTCGGCGCCGCCCTCGCCGAGCTGCGGGAACGGGCCGCCGGCGGGTGGTAGGTCCAGGTTCGGGAGTATTGTCGAATATGCCCGGTCGGCGCGGCTTTGACAGGAAGATCGCGATGGAAGCCTACGAACCTGCCAATGAGTCCGGCGGATTTGTTCGCTTTGGAAGGCTGACAGGCCGCCTGGGCTTCATTACACTCGTACTCAGTCGCGCAGCGAGCCGTGCCCCGGTGCCATCCGGAGGCTTCCCCCCGTGCGCGTCGCCCGCCGGTCTTCTCCGGTAGGGACCCCCATGGCAAGAGGACGTGTTTAGCCGTGAAGGTCGGCATCCCCCGCGAGGTCAAGAACCACGAGTACCGCGTGGCCATCACGCCCGCCGGCGTGCATGAGCTCGTCCGCAACGGACACGAGGTCTACATCGAGGACAACGCCGGTGTCGGCTCCTCGATCCCGAACGAGGAGTACGTGGCCGCCGGCGCCACCATCCTCCCCACCGCCGACGAGGTGTGGGCCACCGCCGACCTGCTGCTGAAGGTCAAGGAGCCCATCGCGGAGGAGTACCACCGCCTGCGCAAGGGCCAGACGGTCTTCACGTACCTCCACCTGGCGGCCGACCGCGCCGGCACCGACGCGCTGGTCGCCTCCGGCACCACCGCGATCGCGTACGAGACCGTGCAGCTCGCCAACGGCGCCCTCCCGCTGCTCGCCCCGATGTCCGAGGTCGCGGGCCGGCTGGCCCCGCAGGTCGGGTCCTACCACCTGATGCGCCCGGCCGGCGGCCGCGGCACCCTCCCCGGCGGCGTTCCCGGCACCCACCCGGCCAAGGCCGTCGTCATCGGTGGCGGCGTCTCCGGCTGGCACGCGGCCACCATCGCCATCGGCATGGGCTACGACGTGACCCTGCTGGACCGCGACATCAACAAGCTGCGCGAGGCCGACAAGATCTTCGGCACGAAGATCAAGGCCATCATGTCCAACTCCTTCGAGCTGGAGAAGGCCGTCATCGAGGCCGACCTGGTCATCGGCGCGGTGCTGATCCCGGGCGCCAAGGCCCCGAAGCTCGTCACCAACGAGCTGGTCTCCCGCATGAAGCCGGGCTCCGTGCTCGTCGACATCGCCATCGACCAGGGCGGCTGCTTCGAGGACTCGCACGCCACCACGCACGCCGAGCCGACCTTCCAGGTCCACAACTCGGTCTTCTACTGCGTGGCCAACATGCCGGGCGCCGTCCCGAACACCTCCACCTACGCGCTGACCAACGCGACGCTGCCGTACGTCGTCGAGCTGGCCAACCGGGGCTGGAAGGAGGCGCTGCGCCGCGACGCCGCGCTGGCCAAGGGTCTGAACGTCCACGAGGGCCAGATCACCTTCGCCGCCGTCGCCGAGGCCTTCGGCCTGGAGTCGGTCTCCCTGGACTCCGTGCTCGCCTGAGGCACGACCCCGCGTCGCCCCCGACCCGATGTCCTCGGGTCGGGGGCTTCGCCGTGCCTGTCCGCGGGGTCACGCTGAGTCCTCGCGGAGGGTGTGAACTAGGGGTGAACCCCGTGACGACTTCGGGGGTGGAACGGGCGGGTCGCCCTGTCGTCAATTTCTGTGGGTCGTGTCACCCCACCGCAGAAACGTTAGGGTCAAGGGCCCTCGCATCCCTTGACAGAGGGTTGCCCGATAGTCGACACATCCTGCCCACTACCGTGGATTGTGTTGCTGCGAACGCCTTGAACGGCCTAGAGTCGCAAACCGTCGGCATGCTGCCACGCTGACGAATCGACATAGAGTCCTGGATGCCCAAGGAGGTAAGACGACTTGTGAATGAGTCGACATTTGCTCCCGGGGGTGGTCAGCCAGGACTGGCGGAGCACACCGCCGGCCAGCCGAGTGGGGAGTCCGGGGCCAGGCAGGCCTCCGTGGGCTCGGCCGAGGTCGGCTCGGTCGCTCTCCGTACTTTCGAAGCACGCCAGAACACAGCACAGGTGACCACGGTGACCGACTACGACGCCGAACTGCCGGCCCACGGCCTGGCCTACGGCGAGTTCGCCTACGGCGCCTACGACGACCCCGACGCCGAGTACGAGCCGGACCCGGAGTACGCGGCCACGCTCGCCCCCGACGCCGCGCGCCAGCGCCGCGAGCGGATCGGCCCGACCGGACGTCCGCAGCCGTACTTCCCGATCCCGGCGCCGGTGGCCGAGCACGGCCCCGCCCAGATCATCGCGATGTGCAACCAGAAGGGCGGCGTCGGCAAGACCACGTCGACCATCAACCTGGGTGCCGCGCTCGCCGAGTACGGCCGCCGGGTGCTGCTGGTCGACTTCGACCCGCAGGGCGCCCTCTCCGTCGGACTCGGCGTCAACCCGATGGAACTCGACGTCACCGTCTACAACCTGCTCATGGAGCGGGGGCTGACGGCCGACGAGGTGCTGCTGAAGACGGCCGTGCCGGGGATGGACCTGCTGCCGTCCAACATCGACCTCTCCGCCGCCGAGGTGCAGCTGGTCAGCGAGGTGGCCCGGGAGTCCGCGCTGGCGCGCGCCCTGAGGCCGCTGCTGCCCGACTACGACTACGTCATCATCGACTGCCAGCCCTCGCTGGGCCTGCTGACGGTCAATGCGCTGACGGCCGCTCACAGCGTGATCGTGCCGCTGGAGTGCGAGTTCTTCGCGCTGCGCGGTGTCGCGCTGCTCACCGAGACCATCGAGAAGGTCTGCGAGCGGCTCAACCCGGAGCTGCGGCTGGACGGCATCCTCGCCACCATGTACGACTCGCGCACCGTGCACAGCCGTGAGGTGCTGGCGCGCGTGGTCGAGGCGTTCGGCGAGCACGTCTTCCACACCGTCATCGGGCGGACCGTGCGCTTCCCGGAGACCACCGTCGCCGGCGAACCGATCACGACGTACGCGACCAATTCGGTCGGTGCCGCCGCCTACCGCCAGCTCGCCAGGGAGGTGCTCGACCGGTGCCGCCCCGCCGAGTGAGTCTCCCGGGGGCCGACGAGCTGTTCCGAACCACCGGCGGGATGGCGCTCTCGCCGTCCCTCGCGTCGCGTTCGGCCGTCGAGGCCCCCAGACCGGAGACCGCCCGGGCGGTCAACGGCGCCGGTGACCCGGACGGCGCCGAGGGCGTCGACGAGGTCGCCGCGGCCGACGGCACCGGACCGGCCGACGGCGCCGAGGGGCCGGAGCACGCCGGCAGCGGCACGGACCGGACCGGGGACCAGGCGGAGGGCCGACGGAGCACGCGCCGCGAGACCGGTGCGGCGGGCGCGTCCGTGCCCGCTCCCGCCCAGCCGGGCGGCCGGACCTCGGCCCCGGCGCCGCGGCAGCACGCCGGCGCGGTCGAGGACCAGGCGGGTGCCGCGGGGCGGCCCCGTCCGCGTGGCCGTGCCCCCCGCCGTCCCAGCGGGCGCGAGCGGCACGACGAGAAGATCACCGTGTACGTGTCCGCCGAGGAGCTGATGGACCTCGAGCACACCCGGCTGGTGCTCCGCGGTGAGCACGGCCTGGCGGTGGACCGGGGCCGGATCGTGCGGGAGGCCATCGCGGTCGTCCTGGCGGACCTGGAGCAGCGCGGCGAGGCCAGCATCCTGGTGCGGCGGCTGCGCGGGCGCTGAGCCCGTGCCTCGGGGCCGCGGGGGGTCCGGGGCGGGTCGTGGTCCGTGCGGTGAGCGGCGTCCGGGAGGGACCGCGGTCGCCCTGGCGGGTCGCCGGGCCGTGCGGTGGGGCCGGCAGGCCCCGTAAGGGCGGTTGTGCGGGCGCCGAGCCCGTGCCTCGGGGCCCGAGGGCGGTCCGGGCGGGCCCGGGGCCGTGCGGTGGCCGTGCGGGCGGCTGCGGGCCCGGCGGGGACCGGCGTGTCGACGGCCCCGGTGCGGGGTGACCGGTGCCGCCGGGCGAAGATGGACCGTCATGCCGAGCACCTCCGAGAGCCCCGTCGACGCCCAGGCCGCCGCTGTCGCCGCGGCGGAGCCCGGCGCGCCGGCCGTCGCGGACGGGGGCGCGGACCGTGCGGGCGGGGGCGCGGACCGTGCGGGCGGGGCGGGTAGCGACGGACCGGGGACCGACGGGCCGCATGGCGGCTTCCGGGTCCGGCTGGACAACTTCGAGGGCCCGTTCGACCTGCTGCTGAGCCTGATCGCCAAGCACCGGATGGACGTCACCGAAGTGGCGCTGGCGACGGTCACCGACGAGTTCCTCGCCCACATCAGGGCCATGGGGCCGGACTGGGACCTGGACGCGGCGACCGAGTTCCTGGTGGTCGCCGCCACCCTCCTCGACCTCAAGGCGGCCCGGCTGCTGCCCGCCGCCGAGGTCGAGGACGAGGAGGACCTCGCCCTGCTGGAGGCGCGCGACCTGCTCTTCGCGCGGCTGCTCCAGTACCGGGCCTACAAGCGCGCGGCGGCCCTGTTCGGCGAGCGCTGGGCCGCCGAGCTGCTCCGGCGTCCGCGCAGCGTCGGCCTGGAACCCCGGCACGCCGCGCTGCTGCCCGAGGTCGTGATCGCCATCGGCACCGAGCGTTTCGCGCAGCTCGCCGCCCGGGCGATGACGCCCAAGCCCCCGCCCGTCGTCTACGTCGACCACATCCACAGCCCGCCGGTGAGCGTGCGCGAGCAGGCCGGTCTCGTGGTCGACCTGCTGGCCGAGCTGGGCGAGGCCACCTTCCGGAGGCTGGTCGAGGACGCCCCGGACACCATGGTGGTGGTCGCCCGCTTCCTGGCGCTGCTGGAGCTCTACCGGGAGCGGGTGCTCGCGTTCGAGCAGCCGGACGCGCTGGGGGAGCTGCTGGTGCGCTGGGTGGCCGAGGCGGACCGGGGCGTGATCGAGGTGACGGACGAGTTCGATCGGCCGCCGGACGGGGCGGAGCAGTCGTCGCGCGCGCCGGGGTCGGCCGCGGGGTCGGTCTCCGGGATGGCGGCGGGTTCGGCCTCGGGATCGGCGGCGGGTTCGGCAGCGGTGAAGGGCGAGGAGGACGGGCGATGACGGTCGGGAACGGCGGGGCGGGCGGTGGACGGCCGGCCAGGCGGGCGCTGGGGGTGCCGGGCCAGCCGAGGGCCGAGGAGTGGCAGGAACCGGCGCCGAGCGTCCTGGAGGACGGTCCGGTGTCGGTTGCCGGGGCCGTCCCCGCGGTCGTGGCCGCCGTGGCGGCGGTCGCGGCGGCGGGCGAGGCGGTCGCGGCGGTCGACGTGGTGCCGGTGGAGGTGGTGCACCAGAAGTCGGCGCCGTCGACTTCTCCGGCGGACCTTCCGGCGGGGCTTCCCGGAGACTCTCCGGCGGACTCTCCCGCCGGGCTCTCCGAGGACGCTCCGGCGGAGCTTCCCGAGGACCGTCCCGAGGCTCGTCCCGGCGGCTTCCCGGCGGAGGACGGGCCCGGACTGCGGGCGGAGCTCGAGGCGATCCTGATGATCGTCGACGAGCCGGCCGCCGAGGCGCACCTGGCGGCCGTGCTGGAGCGCCCCCGTTCGGAGGTGGCCTCGGCCCTGCGCGGGCTGTCCGCCGAGTACACCGCCCAGGGGCGCGGCTTCGACCTGCGGCAGGTGGCCGGGGGCTGGCGTTTCCACAGCCGCGCCACCTGCGCCCCGGCCGTCGACCGCTTCGTCCTGGACGGCCAGCAGGCCCGTCTGACCCAGGCGGCGCTGGAGACCCTGGCGGTGGTCGCCTACCGGCAACCGGTGTCCAGATCGCGGGTCTCAGCCGTCCGCGGTGTGAACTGTGACGGCGTGATGCGTACCCTGGTACAGCGAGGACTGGTGGAAGAGGCCGGATCCGAGCCCGAAACAGGTGCGATCCTGTATCGGACGACGAACTACTTCCTGGAACGGATGGGGCTCCGCGGCCTGGACGAGCTGCCGGAGCTCGCCCCGTTCCTGCCCGAGGTCGACGACGTGGAAGCGGAGTCCCTGGAGGGCACGATGATCGCGGAGGCGGTCGCCGCCGCTGCCGCGAAGGCTGCGGACGGCAGTGGCGAGGCCGGTCGGGCTGCGCCTGATCGGTAGGGGGCGGTGAGGTCGGCCGAAACGACCGCACAGCCCAAGACGGTAACGACGTACGGACACTTTGATGCGTAGCAGTGGCAACGGCAGGAACAGCAGCGGCGGCGGCAGCGGTCGCGGCGGACAGGGCGGGGGCCGGGGCGGCTCCTACGGGGGCGGCTCGGGCCGCGGTGGCTCGGGAGAGCGCGGGGGTTCGTACGGCGGTGGCTCCGGCCGCGGTGGCTCGGGAGAGCGCGGCGGTTCCTACGGCGGCGGCTCCGGCTCGGCCCGTGGTGGCTCCGGCGCGCCGCGCACCGGCTCGGGCCGTCCGGGCTCGGGCGCGGGCCGTGCCGGCTCCGGCTCGTACGACCGGCGTGACGACCGCCGTGACGACCGTCGCTTCCCGGACCGCCCGCTGCGGCCCGAGGAGCGCAGGTACGACCGTCCCGAGTTCGGCGGCGGCCCCAACGCCACCCCGGCCCGCGGCGGCTACTCCGGGCGCCGGCCCGGCCCGGCCCCCCGGCCGCGCCGCGAGGGCGCGCCCGCCCCGGGCGACCCGCGGCGCCAGCCGCAGCGCTCGCGCGAGCTCCAGGCCCGGATCGAGGACGCGGTGCTGGCCCGCCACGACAAGCCGGCCGTGAAGCTGCCGAAGACCTTCGGCGAGCCCGAGGGCGAGCGACTGCAGAAGGTGCTGGCCCGGGCCGGCATCGGCAGCCGCCGCGCCTGCGAGGAGCTGATCGACCAGGGCCGGGTCGAGGTCAACGGCAAGCGCGTCACCGAGCAGGGCAAGCGGGTCGACCCGCAGAACGACGAGATCAAGGTGGACGGCCTGACCGTCGCCACCCAGTCGTACCTGTTCTTCGCGCTGAACAAGCCGGCCGGCGTGGTCTCCACCATGGAGGACCCGGACGGCCGTCAGTGCCTCGGCGACTACGTGACCAACCGGGAGACCCGGCTGTTCCACGTCGGCCGGCTGGACACCGAGACCGAGGGCATCATCCTGCTCACCAACCACGGCGAGCTGGCCCACCGCCTCACCCACCCCCGGTACGGCGTCACCAAGACCTACCTGGCCGCCATCCAGGGCCCGATCCCGCGCGACCTGGGCAAGCAGCTCGCCAAGGGCATCGAGCTGGAGGACGGCTACGCCCGCGCCGACAGCTTCAAGGTGGTCTCGAACGTCGGCAAGAACTACCTGGTCGAGGTGACCCTGCACGAGGGTCGCAAGCACATCGTCCGCCGGATGCTGTCCGAGGCGGGCTTCCCGGTCGAGAAGCTGGTCCGCACCCACTTCGGGCCGATCGCGCTCGGTGACCAGAAGTCCGGCTGGCTGCGCCGGCTGACCAACCCCGAGGTCGGTCAGCTGATGCGCGAGGTCGGGCTGTAGCACCCCGACCCCCGGTCCCCGGAGGGCCTCCCCGCCAGTCGGCGGGGAGGCCCTCCGTCGTTCGGCGGATCTGCTGTGAAGCGGACCGCATCGTGGGGTGATCACCTTGTCAGCCCGGTGATCCGTGGCCGAGGATTGCCACCTGACCGCGACCCGCCGGGTGGCGGGACTGCGCCACCCCGTGCGGGGGGCCGGAGGCGAACGGGGAGCGACGCCGTGTCCGATGCACCACTCAGCGCTCTGGGACTGGCCGGAGCGGACGGGCAGGTCTACGCGGCGCTGGTGGCCAACCCGCAGTCCACCGCCGAGGACCTCGCCGGGCTCTGCGAACTGACTCCCCAGCAGAGCCTGCGGGCCCTGGACCGGCTCGCCCAGCAGGGCATGGCCACCCGGGCCCCGGTGGACCGCCAGCGCTTCCTGCCGGTCGCCCCGGACGTGGCGATCGGCACCCTGATCGGCCACCGCGAGTCCGAACTGCGACACGCCCGCGCCGAGATGCACCGGCTGATGGACGCCTTCCGGGAGGCGTCCCGGTACACCGACCCGGCGCACTCGGTCGAGGTGCTGACCGGCGGCGAGGCGATAGCCCAGCGCCTGGAGCACATCACCGGGACCAGCCAGTACCAGATCCGCGGCTTCGACTGCCCGCCCTACATCCAGGACCCGGTCGCCAACATCCCGTTGCAGCGGCAGCGGCTGGGCGAGGGCGTGCGGTTCCGGACCATCTACGACCGGGAGGCGGTGGCCTGGCCCGGCCGGCTGGAGAAGAACATCCTGGCCGGGGTCGCCGACGGGGAGGAGGCCAGGGTCAGGCCGGTGCTCCCGATGAAGATGGTCATGTCGGACGACCGGATGGCGATCATCCCGATCAGCGTCGGCGACAGCGTCCTCGACGCCGCCTACGTGATCCATCCCTCGGCGCTGCTCCAGGCCCTGGACACGCTCTTCGAGGCGGAATGGGAGCGGGCCGTCCAGCTGCAGGCCGCGATCGGCACCGGGGACGGGGCGCTGGAGCCGGAGGCCGACCACCGCAAGCTGCTCGGCCTGCTGGCGGCCGGCCTCACCGACGAGTCCATCGCCCGGTCGCTGGGCTGGAGCGCCCGGACCACCCAGCGCCGGCTCCAGTCGCTGATGCGCGAGCTGGGCGCCACCACCCGCTTCCAGGCCGGGATGGCGGCCCGGGAGCGGGGCTGGCTGTAGGGCGCGCCCGCCGGGCCCGCCGGGGCGTCAGCTCCAGGGGGAGAGCGACGCCCAGCGGCCGTCCGGGCCCCGCTCGACCTTCTCCAGGCCGACCACCGCCGTGCGGTTCAGCCGCCCGTAGATGTGCGGGAACAGCACCCCCGGAGTGGCCCCGGGCGGCGGCGCGCCGTTCGGGGCCTCCCACTTGACCATCGGTTCGACCAGCGACTCCTCGATCAGCAGCACCATCAGGGGTCCGCGGGTGTCGGCGAAGAACGCGTTGGCCACGGCCAGCGCGGTCGGCTCGTCCGCCGAGCAGTGGATGAACCCGTCGGTGAGCAGCGAGGCGGCCGCGTACGGCCGCCCCGGGTCGGCCAGCCAGTCGTCCAGGGGCGCGAGGTGCAGGATCATGCTCCTGTTGTACCTGTTCCGGCCGGGACGGGACGGGCGCCCGGGCCGCCGCCGCTCACAGGCCCGCCACCTTCGAGGAGGCGGAGACCTCGTACACCAGGGTCAGCGTGCGGCGGGCGCCCGGGCCGAGCGGGACGTCCCAGCGCACGATGCCCTCGGCGTCGAAGGCGTCCGGCACGGGTGAGCACTCCTCCTTGCGCAGCCGCACCTCCACCGCCGCCACCTCGGAGACCGGCACCCGTTCGCGCACCGCGACCAGCTGCTCGTCCCGCTCCTCCGGGCCGGAGAACCGGGACAGGTGCAGCCGGACCGTGCGGACGGTCACCGCACGCTGGCTCAGGCCCGCGGTGGACCGGCGCTCCTCGCTCTCCCGCACCACCCGGTAGCCGTCCGAGCTGCCGAAGGACAGTTCGGTGTCGGCGCCCGCCGCGGTGAACGGCAGCCGGCCGCGCCCGGTGAATCCGCTGCCGCGGACCAGCTCCACCGGCCCGGCGAGCAGGGGGTGGCCGGCCGTGTTGCGGAACCGGACCACCTGGGTCACCAGCGGCGACAGCTCCGGCGCGCAGGCGAACTCGCTGTGCGCCGGACCGTCGAAGGCGGCCAGCGGCACCCGGTGCGCCTTGCCGTCGGAGGGAACGGTGGCCGGGGCCGGGGCGTTCAGCACCCGTACCTCGCCGCCGTCGTCCACGCCCGGCACCACGCCGTCCGGTCCCAGTTCGGAGACCGCCTCCTCGCGCAGCTCGACCTCGACGGCGCGCTTCTCCTCGGTGGTGCGCTCGCGCAGGACCAGCACGTCCTCGGCGAGCGCGGGGGGTTCGGTGGCCAGCGCCGACCGGGCGGTGGAGAAGGTCAGCCGGACCCCGTCCCACGGCTCGCCGGTGCGCTGCCAGACCACCGCCTCGGACTCCAGCCGCAGCACGCCGTCGGCCAGGGTGGCGCGGTAGGACGGCCGCCACAGGGCGCACGGCACCAGGTGGTGCACGGTGAGCCGGGCCGGGCCAGCCGCGGCGGCCTCGACGGTGAGTTCGAGGTGGGCGACCAGTTCGGCCGGCCGCTCCTCGGACTCCTCCAGGGCGCCGAGCGCCGCCGCGCGGTCCACCTCCAGCCGACGCAGCCGGACCCGGGCGGCGCGCAGCTCCTCGCCGTGCTGCTCGCGGCCGGCGTCGACCCGGTCCAGCTCGCGGTGCCAGCGGGTGCGTTCGACCTCGCCGGCGCCGGCTCCCTCGCCGACCTCCCGCAGCAGATCGGTGCTGAGCTGGGCGAGCAGGGCCAGCCGGGCCTCCAGTCGGTCGGTCAGCCGTTCCTCCTCGCGGATCCGGACCTCCAGCGCGTGCAGCCGGTGGCGCAGCTCGGAGTCGCCGGGGCCGGGCGGCAGCGGCGGGCGGGGCGTCCAGGCGCGGGTGATCCGGGCGTCCAGGACGCGGACGCCCGGGGTGTCCGACTCGGCGCGCAGGGTGCGGTCGACGGCGAGGGCGGTGAGCGGGCCGAGCCGCAGCCGCTGGACGCCGGCGGCCAGCGTCGGCGAGGCGGTGCGGCCGATCCGGGCGCGGTCCTCCAGGCAGGTGACGGTGGTGACGGGCAGCGCCGTCACGGGGGGTGCGGTCAGGGGGAGCGGGGCGGTGGGGGCTGGGGCGGCGGTGCCCGGGGTGTCCGGTCCCGGGGCACCCGCGCTCGCGGCGCCGGGGAGGGGGGTGACGGTCATCGTTCAGTTCCTCCGGTTTCCGCCGACGATGGCCTTTCCGGCCGGGATTCTGATCTGGTAGCCGCCGTCCAGCTCGGCCCGGCCGCCCGGCGGCAGCTCGACCCGCCGGAGCCGGGTGCCGGGCGGGCACTCGGTGGACGGTTCGTCCGGTGCGTGCCAGCCGGGCCGTTCCTCGATCCGGACATCGGCGTCGGAGCTGACCGGTACCCGTTCGCGGACCTCGACGGTGACCGGGCGGCCGAGCCGGTTGGCCAGCTCGACGCGCACCCGGTGGTCGAGCACGGTGCTGCTGTTCAGCATGCCCGCGGTGGACTCGTGCAGCTCGGTACGGCGCGTCACCTCGACCGACTCGGCGACACCGATGCCCAGTCGGCGCACACCGCCGGGGGCGAGGGTGGGCAGCGCCCCGGTGAGCAGGAACTCGTCGTCGACGGTCACCTCGACCGGGCCGGCGAGCACGGCGCGGGCGGTGCCGTTGGTGAGCACCAGGGTCGCGTAGACCCGCTCCTCCACCGCGGGCACGGCGACGTACTCGGGCCGGACGCTCACCGCGATGTCGTCGATCGTGACGGTGTGCCAGGTGCCGTCGGACGGGATGTCGGCGGGCGCGGCGGCGTCGAAGCGGTGCTCGAAGGAGCCGGTCGAGACCTGCGGCGGCACCGCGTGCTGCGGCATCGGGAGGCGCTGCAGCCGGGCGCCGTACGGGCCGGCCGCGGTCCGGATGCCGGCGCCCGGGCGGAACACCCGGTGCAGGGTGCCGCGCCGGCCGGTGTCGCCGTCCGGGCCGAGCAGTTCGAGCACGGGGTAGTCGAGCAGTTGTTCGTCCGGGACCGGCGGTCCGGGCGGGGGCGCGAACGGGGCGGGCGCGCCGGCGAGCAGGAAGTCGGGCTCGTCGGTGGGGCCGGCGGTTCCGGCGCCCTCGGCGGTGAAGGCCGAGCGGACGCGGCGGGCCTCGGGCGGCAGCGGCACCCCGCCGTAGCCGGCGGCCCCGGGCGGCTGCGGGGCCGGGTACATGCTGCCCTGGGCGCCGCCGCGCGCTGCGCGGCGGTGCGCTCCGCCGCCGGCCGGGCGGGAGGGGAACGAGGCGGCCGCGGGGGCCGGGGGCGGGGGCGGGGCGGCTACGGTCGGGCTCACCGGGACCGGGGCCGGGACCGGGGCCGAAACCGGGGCCGACATCGCGCGCGGCGTCCCGGGGGACCGGAGCGGGCGGTCCGGTACCGGGCGCGGACCGGCCGCGTCGTAGGCCGAGAACAGGTCGGACAGCCCGGCCGGCGGCTCGCGCCAGCCGGAGGACGGTGGGACCGGCTGGCTGCGGCCGATCCGCAGCGAGCGCAGCTTCGGCAGGTCGGTGCGGCGTTCCAGGTCGGCGGTGGAGAGGGCGAGGCGGACGCCGGTCCAGTCCTCGTCGGTCTGCTGGGCGACGGAGGCGCGCAGGACCAGGTGGCCGGTGTCGTCGCCCTGCCGGTAGGACAGGCGGTACGAGGGCACCCAGCGGGCGGCCTGGACGGTGTACTCCAGCTCGATGTCCAGCTCGGGGGTGGTCGCTTCGGTGCTGCCGGTGGCGTCGGTGGTGTCGGTGCTCTCGGTCGTGCCGGTCGTGCCGGTCGGTGCGGCGGCTTCGGTGCTGAGGGTGAGGAGGGCGGTGGTCGCGGTCGTGATCGCCTCCTGCGGGTCGGCGGTGGTCGCCCGGGCGATCCGGTCGGCGAGCAACTCGGTCTCGTGCTCGGCGAGTTCGATGTCCCGGGTGAGCAGCTCGGCGCGCCGGTGGAGCCGCTCCAGGCGTTCGTCCACGAAGTCGGCCAGTTCGAGCCAGGCGTCGGCGGGCGTGCGGCGCAGCGGTTCGTCGCGGCGCCGGGCCGGCGGGACGGCGCGCAGCGCGGTGGTCTCGGCGACGGCGGCCAGCACCAGTCGGAGACGTTCCCGCAGGGTGCTCTCGTGCTCCCTGGCCTCGTCCAGCCGCAGCCGCAGTTCGGGCAGCTCGGAGGGGTCGCGGAGTTCGGCGACCGCCTCCAGCCGGGCCCCGGTGACGGCGGTGCCGGCCGGGCCGGAGAGGACCCGGGCGCGCAGCGAGCGTTCGTCGAGTCTTCCGGGCAGGCCGGTCAGCCGGATCCGCCCGTCCGGGGGCAGGGCCACCCGGGCCCGGCGGCGGCAGACCGCGCCGACGGCGTGGACGACCACGGAGTCCAGGACCGAGGGGACGGTCGGGACGGTGGGTCCTCCTCCGGTGGAACCGGTGGCGGAACCGGTGGTGGTGGTGCTGTGTTCCTGCGGTTGATGCTGGTCGCTGCTGTGCTGATCGTTCACCCGGCCAACCCCTTCGTCGCGTACCTTCGGCGCCGAGCGCGCGCCGAGCCTTCTCCCGGGCGGCCCATCCTGCCGTGTGCCCGTTCCCGCGTCCCCGGTTTTCCGTCGTGCGTGGCGTGCGGTCGGCGATGTCCGCTCGGTGGCACCCGTCGGTCGCTGTCGTGGGGTGTCGTCGTGGGGGCGGTGCCGGGGCAGGTGGTGCGGGTCCGTGTGAGTGGGGACGGCCGCGGTGCCCGGTGCGGTTGCGGACGGCGGCCGCGCGGGCGGTGGTGATGGGGGAGGATAAGGCGGGCCCGGTCCGCGGTCGGTTCCGCGTCGCCCGGTTCCGGTCCTTGTCGTTCCGTGCTGTTCCGTTCCGTTCCGTGCTGTTCCGTTCTGTGAGGAGAGCCACCCCGCCATGCGCACAGCTGTCGTCGTCGGTACCGGACTCATCGGCACCTCCGCCGCGCTCGCCCTCACCGGACGGGGTCTGACCGTCCATCTGGAGGACGCCGACCCGGACGCCGCCCGCACCGCCGCGTCGCTGGGCGCCGGCACCACCGAACCGGCCGACGGTCCGGTGGACCTGGCGATCATCGCCGTCCCGCCCGCGCTGGTCGGCAAGGTGCTGGCCGACTGCCAGCGTCGCGGCCTGGCGCAGTACTACACCGACGTCGCGAGTGTGAAGGACGGCCCGCGGGCCGAGATCGCCGCGCTCGGCTGCGACACCGTGCACTACCTGGGCAGCCACCCGATGGCCGGGCGGGAGCGGTCCGGCCCGCTGGCGGCCCGCGCCGACCTCTTCGAGGGCCGGCCGTGGGTGCTCACCCCCACCCCCGACACCGACACCGGGGCGCTGAACGCCGTCCTCGAACTGGTCGCGCTCTGCGGGGCCATGCCGATCGTCATGGACGCCGCGGACCACGATCGCGCGGTCGCCCTGGTCTCGCACGCCCCCCAGCTGCTCTCCTCGCTGGTCGCGGCCCGGCTGGAGCACGCCGACGAGACGGCCATAAGGCTCTCCGGCCAGGGCGTCCGGGACGTCACCCGGATCGCCGCCTCCAACCCCGCGATGTGGGTGGACATCCTGTCCGCCAACGCGGGCGCGGTGGCGGACGTGCTGGCGGAGTTCGCCACCGACCTCGGCGAGACCGTGGCCGCGCTGCGTGCCCTCCAGGCCGCCGAGGAGGCCGAGCGGCAGGGCGGCACGGCGGGCATCGAGGCGGTCATGCGGCGTGGGAACACCGGCCAGGCCCGGATCCCGGGCAAGCACGGCGCACCGCCCACCCGCTACGAGACCGTCGCCGTCGTGCTCGGCGACCAGCCCGGCGAGCTGGGTCGGCTGTTCGGCGAGGTCGGCGCGGCCGGGGTCAACATCGAGGACGTCGTGATCGAGCACTCGACCGGCCAGCAGGTGGGCTTCGTCCAGCTGGCGGTGGCGCCGGGGGCGGTCCGGGCGCTGACGGCGGCGCTGCGGTCGAGCGGGTGGAGCGTCCGGGACTGACCGCTGCCGCCCCGCCGGTTGCCGGGCCGGGCCGGGGCCGGTTGCTGTGCCGGGCCGAGGTTGGTTGCCCGAGCGGGTGCCGAGCCGGGTCGCCGGGGTCGGCCGGGAGGGCTCGGCACCGGCGGGGCCGGGTCGGGCGTCGGTCCATTAACCTTGAGGGAGACAATCCCCGGCTGCCCCGTAGATCCGGGCCGCCATGCTCGGAGACCAGAGATCCGAGCTCCAGCTCCAGCTCCAGAGAGAGGTTCGCGCCGTGGACACTGCCGACCGAGCGCACGCCCCGGTCGTCGTCGCCATCGACGGACCCTCCGGCTCCGGCAAGTCGACCGTCTCCCGGGCGGTCGCCGCGCGGCTGGGCCTGAGCTTCCTCGACACCGGTGCCATGTACCGGGCGATGACCTGGTGGATGCTGGCCAACGACATCGACGTGGCCGACCCGGAGGCGGTGGCGGTCGCCTGCGGCAAGCCGGTGATCGTGTCCGGCACGGACGCGGACGGCCCGACCATCACGGTCGACGGCCAGGACGTCTCCGGCCCGATCCGCGGCCCCGAGGTGACCGCGCAGGTCAGCGCCGTCTCGGCGGTGCCGGCGGTGCGGGCCCGACTGGTCGAGCTGCAGCGCGGCTGCGCCGGGGTCGCCGAGCGCGGCATCGTCGCCGAGGGCCGGGACATGGGGAGCGTGGTCTTCCCGGCCGCCACCGTCAAGGTTTTCCTGACCGCGTCGGAGGCGGCCCGGGCCGAGCGACGGGCGGCCGAGCTGCGGGCCAAGGGCCTGGACGAGGCGACCATCACCGCGATGGCCGCCGACCTGGCCCGCCGGGACGCCGCCGACTCCTCGCGGGCGACCGCGCCGCTCACCCAGGCGGCGGACGCCGTGCTGGTGGACACCAGCGAGCTCACTCTGGAGCAGGTGATCGACCGGATCACCACGCTGGTCGAGCAGCGGGCCGGAGCCGCGCTGTCGACGGTGTGATGCCGGCCGGACCGTTCGGTCCGGCTCCTCGACGGGAACGTCCGGCAAGAACTTTCTGACAACAACGGGGTGCCGCGGTGGCACCCGGACCAACTCGCGCTGCCCCGGAGGGGCAGGTACGCACGGTGTCTCCCTGGGAAGGGCCGCACCGGGAAACGGACAGTACGAACATGACCGCAGAGCACACCTCCGCCGGCCCCGGCGAGCTGGACGCCGCCGACTACGCCGAGTTCATGGCGCTCGCCGCCGAGGAGGGCTTCGACCTCGACGACGTCGACGGCCTCGGTGACGGCAGCCACGCGCCGCTTCCGGTGCTGGCCATCGTCGGCCGCCCGAACGTCGGCAAGTCGACCCTCGTCAACCGCATCATCGGCCGCCGCGAGGCCGTCGTCGAGGACAAGCCCGGCGTCACCCGCGACCGCGTCAGCTACGAGGCCACCTGGAACGGCCGCCGCTTCAAGGTCGTCGACACCGGCGGCTGGGAGATCGACGTCCTCGGCATCGACGCCATGGTCGCCGCCCAGGCCGAGCTGGGTATCGAGCAGGCCGACGCGGTGCTGTTCGTGGTCGACGCCACCGTCGGTGCCACCGACACCGACGAGGCCCTGATCAAGATCATCCGCCGGGCCGGCAAGCCGACCGTGCTCTGCGCCAACAAGGTCGACGGCCAGTCCACCGAGGCGGAGGCCGCCTACCTCTGGTCGCTCGGCCTGGGCGAGCCCTACCCGGTCTCCGCTCTGCACGGCCGCGGCTCCGGTGACCTGCTGGACGCCGTGATGGCCGCCCTGCCCGACGCCCCGCCGCAGACCTTCGGCGACGCCGCCCCCGGCGGCCCGCGCCGGGTCGCGCTGATCGGCCGGCCGAACGTCGGCAAGTCCAGCCTGCTGAACAGGGTCGCCGGCGAGGACCGCGTCGTCGTCAACGAGCTGGCCGGCACCACCCGTGACCCGGTCGACGAGATGATCGAGCTCGGCGGCAAGACCTGGAAGTTCGTCGACACCGCCGGCATCCGCCGCCGGGTCCACATGACCGCCGGCGCCGACTTCTATGCCTCGCTGCGCACCTCCGCCGCGCTGGAGAAGGCCGAGGTCGCCGTCGTCCTGATCGACTGCAGCGAGACCCTCGCCGAGCAGGACACCCGGATCATCTCGATGGCCGTCGAGGCCGGTCGCGCCGTCGTCATCGCCTACAACAAGTGGGACCAGCTCGACGAGGAGCGCCGCTACTACCTGGAGCGCGAGATCGAGCGCGACCTCGTCCAGGTCCAGTGGGCACCGCGGGTCAACGTCTCGGCGAAGACCGGCCGGCACATGGAGAAGCTCGTCCCGGCGATCGAGACCGCGCTGCAGGGCTGGGAGACCCGGATCCCGACCGCGCGGCTGAACGCCTTCCTCGGTGAGCTGGTGGCCGCCCACCCGCACCCGATCCGCGGTGGCAAGCAGCCGCGCGTCCTGTTCGGCACCCAGGCGGGCACTCGGCCGCCGCGGTTCGTGCTGTTCGCCTCGGGCTTCCTGGAGGCGGGTTACCGGCGCTTCATCGAGCGCCGGCTGCGCGAGGAGTTCGGCTTCGTCGGGACGCCGATCTCGATCTCGGTGCGGGTGCGGGAGAAGCGCAACCGGAAGAAGTAGCGGCTGACGCTCCCGGTGGAGCCGTTGAGGCGGTGAACCGGGCGTGAGCCGTGCGGAAGCGGTGGGGAAGGGCCCTGTCGGCCGGTCTTGTTCGGGACCGGGTGGCGGGGCCCTTCGTCGTGTCCGGCCGGGGCGGGTGCGGGTGCGGGACCGGTGGGGTGTGGGACGGGTCCGGTGCGGGGTGGGGCGCGGTGCGGTGCGGGGTGCTGCGGGTGGGGCGCGGTGCGCGGGGTCGGTCAGTGGTGGTCGCCGCTGCGGCCCGGGGGGAGTGAGAGCAGGCTGCGGTGGCGGCCGCCACTGGTCGCACCCGGGCCGCCGCCGGAGCCGTAGGCGGTGCCCACGGTCGGCACGGGGGCCGGGACCGGGACCGTCACCGGGGCGGGCGCGGGCAGCTGCGTCGCCATCGGGTGCGGGACGGCGCCGAGGTAGCCGGCCGCCACCCAGCCCTGGCCGGTGCCGATCTGGGCCTGGGCCGGGGCATGGGGGTGGGCGGCCTGGGCGGCGACGGGGTGGAATCCGGTCGCGTACGGGCTGGGCGCGTGGCCGGGGTGGCCTCCGTGGGTGTGGGCCTGGTCGTGCGCGTGGACCTGGGCCGGGAGGGCGGGGAGTCCGCCGTGGCTGTGCTGGTGGTGCTGGCCGTGCGGGCCCTGGTGGCCGGTGCTGGTGTGGTGGCCGGTGTGGCCGGTGTGGCCGGTGTTGGCGTGGTGACCGGTGAGCTCGGCCGGGCCGGCGGGGTCGGGGTTGCCCGGCTGGCTCGGCATGAACTGGGGGAGGCCGACCGCCTGGCCCGCGTACGTCTGGAACGCCTGGTGCTGCGGCGGATAGCCACGGTGGTCGGTCCGGTGGTCGGAGCGGTGGTCGGAGCGGTGGTCGTTCCGGTGGTCGGCGCGCCCGAGGCCGGTGTCGCGGACCGCGAAGCCGGCGAAGGCGAGGTCCTCCTCGCCCGAGCGGTCGCCGGGCAGGGCGCGGAAGAGGCGCCGGTACTCGGAGTACAGCTCGTCGTAGATCGGCGTCACCGAGTGCGGGTGCTCGGCGTCGTACGACGGGCGCATGCCCGGGATCGCGCGGGAGGCGGCGGACCGCCGGGGGGCTGCGGGGACGTCGTAGCTGTACACGCAGGGCCCAACGAGTGAGGACGCCGGGGGATGCGGGGTGCGGCGGGGCGATGGCGCGGTGACGGAGGGGGGTGGAAGGGCCCGGTGGCGGGGTGCGGCGGCGGGCGCGGCGGAGGGCTGCTGCCGCCCCGGCCGCCGCCGGTGGAGGCCGCGTCCGGGCAGCGGCGCCCACCGGCGGGGGCTCCACCGGTGGGCGCTCCACTGCCGGGCGCTCCGGCCGGCGGTCCCGGGCGCGGCTCAGGTGCCGGCGAGCGGGAGGGAGGCGGACACCACCTGGCCCATGGCCACCGCGCGCTCCAGTGCCTGGCGCAGCAGGTCCTCGCGCGGCTGCCGGCCGACCGTCCCGGCCGGGACCGCGTACATGGTCACCTCGCCGAGCTGGTTGGCGGCGAACCGCCAGGCGTCGGTCACCTGGAGCGGCTGGTGGGCCTGCCACCAGCCGGTGCTGCCCCCGGCCGCGGCGGGCTGGAGGATCGCGTGCAGCTTGCCCATCGCGACCAGCACCGACCATCCGGGCAGTTGCTCCGGGGTCCGGTCGAGGTCGGCGACGGGCTGGAATCCCGCGTCCTGGAGCAGGTCGAGGAACTCGTCCTCGCCGGTGGTGTTGCCGGGCCGGCCGACCGGCCCGGTCGGCTCGACGACGAGCGAGGCGTGGCCGGTGTCGCCGTGCAGCACCAGTCCGCAGGTGATGCCGAGGATCGCGGCCTGGCCGGGTGCGCCCGTCCGGCCGGCCGGGTCGGACGCCGCGGCCGGGGCGGGAACGGCCTGGGCGGGAAGAGCCTGGGAGGGAAAGGCCTGGGAGGCGAGGGGCGACTGCAGTCCGGCGGCGTCGGCGGACACGTCGCTCCGGGCCTGGCTGATGCTGCGGACGGCGCCGGCCAGCTGCTCCTCGGCGACCGGCACGACCTGGGACGGAATGCAGCGGGCGTGGGCGAAGGCGAGCACGGCCGTCTCGTCGCCGACGAACAGCACCGTGCTGGTCGGCTCCAGGAGCGCGTCGCCGGGGGTGCGGCAGGAGGTGCATTCGTAGCTGTCGGGTGCGTGGGCGCCGCCGAGCAGGCGGTCGGCCTCGTCGTCGCCGATCTCGGATCGGACCTCGTCGCTGACGTCGAGCATGCGCGGCACTGGGTCTCCTCGGTGCGGGGTCGGAAATACCGGTTGGGGGCTGTCGGGGCCGGCGCCCGGGGTCTCGGGGCCGGCCCCCGGGGTCGAACGCGGTGGAGCCGGAAGGTCGGGTCTGTTCGAGCCGGGAGGCGACGGCGGCCCGGCCGCCCTTACCAACGGGCCCTTGTGGCAGGGGTCACGGGTGGGGGGTCGGGGTGACGGGAATTGCCTCTGATCCGATCGCGGAGGGTGTTCTCTGCGTCGCAATCTGTCGATCTCGGAGGCGGGACTGCCGGAATGAAATGGTGAGGTGAGTCACGGCTCGTCGATGTTTGATCTAGGAAATGACGGTTAAAACGGACAAATTGGACATATTTACATGGTCGTTACCGCTGGTAACCCCGTGCTGAGCTGGGGAGACCTCCGGCTGTTTGAACCCCGGCCGCCCGCCTCGTAGCTTCATTGGCGGTGCAACGAGCACCACCCGGGTTCACCCCCGACGCACAGCCCGCCGGTTTCGCACCGGCGCCGGCGGTGCCCCCCGACGCGACCGCTCGAACAGGTCGCCGGTGTGTGGTGGGTGGCCGGGGCGGCACGGAACGTCCGACACGTACCCGGCCGCCCGACGGACGCGGCGAGCGATTCCAGACCCCCTCCAGGGCTTGGTTCCGCATGCCCTCCCGGGGCTGTCGAGAGGAACCTCATGACCTTCCGTAACGAGATCGCCGCTGCCACCACCACCGCCACCAAGCGCAACCGCGTCCGGATGGCTGTCGTGGCGGGCGCCGCTGTCGCGGCCCTGCCGGTGGCCGGCCTCGTCACGGCCACCTCGGCCTCGGCCGCCTCCGTCTCCACCTGGGACGCTGTCGCCCAGTGCGAGAGCGGTGGCAACTGGGCCATCAACACCGGCAACGGTTTCTACGGCGGTCTGCAGTTCACCTCCAGCACCTGGGCCGCCTTCGGTGGCACCGCCTACGCCTCGCAGGCCAACCTGGCCACCAAGGCGCAGCAGATCGCCGTCGCCGAGAAGGTTCTCGCCTCGCAGGGTCCGGGCGCCTGGCCCGTCTGCTCCGTCAAGGCCGGTCTGACCAAGGGCGGCGCCGCCGCCGCGGTCGACACCTCCACCCCGAAGGCCACCGAGGCCCCGAAGCCGGCCGCCCCCAAGGCCACCGAGGCTCCGAAGGCCGCCGCTCCGAAGGCCGTCGAGGCCCCCAAGGCCGCGCCGAAGGCCGTCGAGGCCCCGAAGGCCGTCGAGACCCCCAAGGCTGTCGAGGCTCCCAAGGCCGCGCCGAAGGCCGACGCCGCGTCCAAGGCCGACAAGGCCGCGAAGTCCGGCAAGTCCTGGACCTCGAACGACGCCAAGCAGGTCAACGGCACCTACACCGTCAAGGCCGGCGACACCCTGAGCAGCATCGCCGCCGCCAAGGGCATCGACTGGCACGCCCTGTACGACAACAATGCCAAGGTCATCGGTGGCAACCCGGACCTGATCCTCCCGGGCCAGACCCTCACCGTCTGATCCGACGCCGGCCGGTCCGAGACCGGTCGATCCGGCGGCGTCCGGTCTCGGACGCCGGCCGGTCCACGCCTCCACGGCCGCCCTTCCGCACTGCGGGAGGGCGGCCGTCGGGGGCTTCCAGCGTTTCCGGGGCTGCCGGTGGTCTCCGGTGGTTTCCGGGGCTTCCGGTGTTCCCGGTGTTCCCGGTTCCCGGTGTTCCCGGTGGTTTCCGGGCCCGGTGGCGGTGGCCGCGTCCGGTCCCTGCAGTATCCGGCCGTTGTCGGAGGGATGCGCGAGGATGGGGGCGTGACCCAGGGCGAGTTGTTCGGCGGACTCTTCGACGCCTCCCCCGACCTCGGACGGTCCGAGCCGGCTCCGGGGGCGGTGTTGCTCCCCGGCTGGCTGGACGCGGCGGCGCAGCTGCGCCTGGTCGCCGCCTGCCGGGCGTGGGCGCGTCCTCCCGCCGGGATGCACACCGTCCGGATGCCCACCGGCGGGACGATGTCCGTCCGCATGGTCGGTCTGGGTCTGCACTGGTATCCCTACGGCTACTCCGGCACCGCCGAGGACGGCACCCCGGTCAAACCCTTCCCGTCCGAGCTCGGCGCGCTCGCCCGGCGGGCGGTGGCCGAGGCGTACGGGGCGGCGGGCGTGGGCGAGGGCGTGGACGAGGGCGAACGTGGTGGTGGCGGAGCCAGTGGAGTCGGCGGAGTCGGCGGAGTCGGCGGTATCGCCGGGGCCGTCGGCTACGAGCCGGACGTCGCGATCGTCAACCACTACCCGCACGGTGCCCGGATGGGCCTGCACCAGGACCGCGACGAGCGCGTCGACGCCCCGGTGGTCTCGTTGTCGCTCGGCGACACCTGCGTCTTCCGGCTCGGCAACACGGAGACCAGGACCAGGCCGTGGACCGATCTGGAGCTGCGCGGCGGCGACCTGCTGGTGTTCGGCGGCCCGGCCCGGTTCGCGTACCACGGCGTGGTGCGGACCCTGCCCGGGACGGCGGACCCGGCGCTGGGGCTGACGGGACGGCTGAACATCACCGTCCGGCAGTCGGGCCTGTGACGCCTGTGACGCCTGTGACCGGCGCCGGACCGCTCCCACCTGCGGCGACTTTCCGCGCAGGGGCTACTGTTCGACCTCGTTCGAGTGAATTGGTGCGGTCGGCCCGAGTGACGGGAATGTCCCGGCTCGCCGAGGAATTCGATTGAGCTGGAGAATTCGAGAGAACGGGCTGCCGACGTCGGGGCGGAAGACCTCCGACCCGGGCGGCGGCCCGGAGAGGACGTGTCCCATGGCTACCCCGGTCGACGATCTCGTCGCACTGCTGGACCTCGAGCAGATCGAGCTGAACATCTTCCGCGGGCGCAGCCCCGAGGAGGCGCTCCAGCGCACGTTCGGCGGGCAGGTGGCCGGCCAGGCGCTGGTGGCGGCGGGGCGCACCGTGGACGACGACCGCCCGGTGCACTCGCTGCACGCGTATTTCCTGCGGCCCGGCGTGCCGGGGGTGCCGATCGTCTACCAGGTGGACCGGCTCCGGGACGGCCGCTCGTTCACCACCCGCCGAGTGCTGGCGATCCAGGGCGGTCGGTCGATCTTCGCGCTGACCGCCGACTTCCACGCCCCGGAGCCCGACAGCATCGAGCACCAGTACCCGATGCCCGACGTGCCCGGTCCGGAGAAGCTGCCGAGCGCGCTGGACGAGGTCGGTTCCCGGCTCGGCGAGCTGCCTCCGTTCATCAGCCGGCGCCAGCCCTTCGACATCCGCTACGTCGACCGGTTGCGCTGGAGCACCGAGGAGCTCGCCGGGGTCGAGGCGCGCAGCGGCGTCTGGCTGCGCACCAACGGCGCGCTGCCGGACGACCCGTTGATCCACGTCTGCGCGCTCACCTACGCGTCCGACATGACGCTGCTGGACGCGGTCCGGGCCCCGGTCGAGCCGCTCTGGGGCACCCGGCACTTCGACATGGCCTCGCTGGACCACGCGATGTGGTTCCACCGGCCGTTCCGCACCGACGACTGGCTGCTCTACCAGCAGGAGTCCCCGATCGCCCACGGCGCCCGCGGCCTGGCGCGCGGGCAGATCTTCGACCGGAGCGGTCAGCTGGTGGTGTCGGTGGTGCAGGAGGGACTGTTCCGCCGGATCAAGGCCTGACGGGCGGCTGTGCCGCGAACGGCGTGTTGACCGGCGTGAACCGATGTGACAGGCGTGAACCGGCGTGACGGTGGTGCGACGGCTTTGCGACGGCCGTGCGACGGTGTCCCCGGCCGGGAATGCCCCGCCCGGGTACCGGATGTTCGATGGGGTGACGGAGAACGGACGGCCCGCCCCGCGGGCCCTTGACCGGAGTGGGAGGGCGAGCCGATGACGGCGACGGCCGCGGAGGAATGGCAGCACTGGAGCGACGGACGGGCGGCGACCGTCAGCGCGCCGCACGGCCAGCTGGCGCTGACCGGTACGCACTGGCTGGAGCCGGAGCCGGCGGCGATCGCCGGCCTGCCCGGGCTCTGGTGGGCGGACGCGGAGGGCGTGCGGCTGCGGGCGGCGGCGGCCGACGGCATCGCCGTCGCGGGGGCGGGTGCCCCCGTCGACGGCGAGGTGCTGCTGCGCCCGGACACCGATCCGGCGGCGGACACCGCCGCGCTCGGCGAGGTGCTGCTGGTGCCGATCGAGCGCGAGGGCGAGCCGGCCCTGCGGGTCTTCGACCCGGACGCGCCCGGGCGGGCGTCGTTCGCCGGGATCTCGGCCTACCCCTATGCGCCGGAGTGGGCCGTTCCGGCGGTCTTCACCCCCTTCGAGGACGGCACCGGGCAGACGGTGCTCGTCCCGAACGCCGACGGCAAGGAGCGCCCGCTCGCGGTGACCGGGCAGGTCGCGTTCACCGTCGCGGGCGAGCACCGCACCCTGACGGTCAGCCGCTCGGGCGACGGCCGGCTGAGCGGGGTGATCGCCGACGCGACCAGCGGCCGGGACACCTACCGCTTCCGGTTCGTCACCCTGCCCGCCCCCGACCAGGACGGCCGCACGGTGCTCGACCTCAACCGCGCCTACCTGCCGCCCTGCGCCTTCGCGGACCACTTCATCTGCCCCTTCCCGCCGCCGGGCAACCGGCTGGACTTCGCGGTGGAGGCGGGCGAGAAGCAGGTCCTCACCCGGTAGGGCCCGTTGCCGCGGCGGCGCCCGCCCGGTCCGGCGGGCGTCTCCGGGGCCGGGCGCTCGCCCCGGACGGTCGCGTGGCGACTCCTCCGGTCGGGGCGGGGCCCGTGGTGCACGGGTCCGTTCGGGGGGCGGAGCCGTCCCACCGGGTGGCGATGACGTCGGGGCAAGCGGTCACAGGCGCCCCCGGTGTCCCCGGCCGGGGCGGCCGGGACGACGATGGGGCACTGTGTCGACCAATCATCCTGCCAATTCGCCGACCGACGGAGACTCGCCGCCGGCCCCCGCCGTCGCCCCGCTCGCAGTCCCTCCGTCCTCCTCCCGCTACCGGCGGCTGGCCCGCGGGGCCTTCGCCGACCTCAGCCCCTTGCGCGACCACGCCGACTACCGACGGGTGTGGTTCGGCCAGTCCATCTCCTCCATCGGCCAGCAGATGACGGCCGTCGCCGTCTCCGTCCAGGTCTACGACCTGACCGGTTCCACCTTCGCCACCGGCCTGGTCGGTCTCTTCTCCCTGGTCCCGCTGATCGCCTTCGGCCTGTACGGCGGCGCCATCGCCGACACCGCCGACCGCCGCCGCCTCGGCCTGATCGGCTCGGCCGGCCTCGCCGTCGTCTCCGCCGTCCTCGCCGCCCAGGCGATCGCCGGCCTCGGGCTGGTCGCGGTCCTCTACGCCGCGGTCGCCCTCCAGGCGGCCTTCTTCGCGCTCGCCTCGCCCGCCCGCTCGGCGATGATCCCGCGCCTCGTCCCCGCCGAACAGCTCCCCGCCGCCAACGCCCTGAACACCGTCAGCATGAACCTCGGCCTCACCGTCGGCCCCATGATCGGCGGTGTCCTCATCGGCGCCTACGGCGTCCAGGCCGCCTACCTGGTCGACACCGTCGCCTTCGCGGCCACCCTCTACGCGATGTGGCGCCTGCCCGCCATGCTCCCGCTCGGCGAACGCAAGGGCCGCGCCTCGGTCCTCGACGGCCTCCGCTTCCTGCGCGAGCAGCCCAACCTGCGCACCAGCTTCCTCGCCGACCTCGCCGCGATGATCTTCGGCATGCCGCGCGCCCTCTTCCCGGCCCTCGCCGTCACCTTCTACGGCGGCGACGCCCGCACCGTCGGCCTGCTCGCCGCCGCCCCCGCCGTCGGCGCCCTGGCCGGCGCCCTCTTCTCCGGCTGGGTCGGCCGCATCCACCGCCAGGGCGCCGCCGTCATGACCGCCGTCGCCGCCTGGGGCCTCGCCATCGCCGCCTTCGGCCTGGCCCGCAACCTCTGGCTCGGCCTCCTCCTGCTCGCCGCCGCCGGCTGCGCCGACACCATCAGCATGATCTTCCGCAACACGATGATGCAGGTCGCCGCCCCCGACGAGATGCGCGGCCGCCTCCAGGGCGTCTTCATCGTGATCGTCGCCGGCGGCCCCCGCCTCGGCGACTTCGAGTCCGGCGCCGTCGCCTCCCTCACCAGCCCGACCGTCTCCGTCGTCAGCGGCGGCCTCGCCTGCGTCGCCGCCATCCTCCTCCTCGCCGCCCGCCGCCCCGCCTTCCTCCGCTACGACGCCCGCCACCCCACCCCCTGACCCGCCGCCCCACCCACCCCCGACAACCCTGCAGCGAGCACCCCCCGACGTGCTGTATTGTTTTCCTCGTCGCCGGGTGAACCGGCCGACAAGGTCGAGAAACCCGAAGCCGAGCCCCCCAGGCTCAGCCCGGGCCACGAGACCGCGGGACGTGGCGCAGCTTGGTAGCGCACTTGACTGGGGGTCAAGGGGTCGCAGGTTCAAATCCTGTCGTCCCGACTGTGAAGTCGGTTGTGAGAGCGGGTACTTGGGAAACCAAGGGCCCGCTCTTACTGGTTTTTGGGGCCCGTTTCTTGGGCCCGGGCGGTCCCAAAATGGTCCCCAGGTTTGGCCGCAGGTCCGTCGCCACCCGTTGCTCGGGTGGCTGGTGTGTGGATTGTTCTTCGATCTCAAGGTGAAGTGAGAGATCTCCTGTCGTTTTGCTGGAGCGAGGCGTGGCGGCGCACTTGACCTTCGGTCAAGTGCGCCGGTCGCGGGTCAAGTGGGTCAAACTGGTTCATATCGGGGCATTTCTAAGGCCTTTCTGGCGCCTACTGCTTGCCGTGGTGTGACTCGGGCAACATCGAAGCGGCTTGTCAGCGGCCATTTTCGAGGCGATGGCAGTTACGGCGTGTTACCAGCGGCGGGTGATCTGGCCGTCGCGTTGGAGCTTCTCGAGGTGATGAGTGAGGGCTTGGCCGGCTTCCAGGATCCGGAGCGCGTCGGGGTGGAAGCTGCGCTGGGTGGTGGTGATGAGCCGGTGGCCTGCGATTTCCTTGAGGATGTGCGGAAGGATACCGGCGTCGGCCATCCAGGTCAGGCCGGTGTGGCGCAGGTCGTGGCGGCGCAGGTGTTCATAGCCGAGGCTCCGGGTGACGTCGTCCCAGTGGGTGGCGTCGCGCAGGACAGCGGTGCTGATGCGACCGCCGCGCGGGCCGGTGTAGAGGCGGGCGTCCGGGTCGCCTCGCGTCGCTTGGAGCCGCCTGATGATGAGTGGGCGCAATGGTTCGATGATCGGGATGAGGCGGGCGACCCTACCCTTGGTGTGCTTGTCGACCAGGCCGCCGGGAGCGGGGGTGGTCTGTCGGCGGCAGGTCAGGAGCCACTTGTCGGTATCGACGTCGCGGGCCCGGACTCCGGAAACCTCGCCGATCCGTGTGGCAGTGCAGGCGCTGTGGACGACGACATCACCCCATCCGCGATAGCGGTTGTATGAGGCCGCGACCAGGGCATCGGCGAGTTCGGTGAGGGTGTCCCAGTCGCACAGGGCAAGGGAGCGGGGGTCCCGCAGTTCGTCTTCGACCTGCTGGTATTCGCGCTGCCAGCCGGTGATGTGGGCGGGGTTGCGTTCGAGGATGCCGTCCACGATGGCCTGCTCGAAGATGCGGGAGAGCATGGCGAGGGTGTTCTTGATCGTGGAGCGGCCGCAGCCATCGGCGATCCAGCCGAGAACCGCCGCAGTGATGAGAGCGGTGGTAATCAGGCGGAGGGGGAGCTGCCCGAGCTCGGGCTCGATCCGCAGGTGCCAGCCGGCCAGGTAGGGGGCGTGTGTGGTGCTTTCCAGGCTGGTCAGGATGACTGGGAGGCGGAGGTTGACATAGTCGCCCAACGGCATGGAGGCCAGAGACGGGAGGACGGGGCTGCCGGTGGCGTCGGCCAGGATGGTCAGCCATTGGGTGACCAGTGTCGGGTCGAGCCCATTGTGGACGGCCCCTGCCAGGAAGCGGGCCCATGCCTGCGTCTGGGCCGGGGTGGCCTGGCTGGCCGGCGGGCGGAGGTTGGTGAGTGGTGAAGTGCGGTATTGCGAGCGCAGGGCACTCGGCGGAGCGGGAGGGTCGGCGGTGGTGATCTCGCTGAACGGGTCCGGGGCGGCTGATTTCCAGGGGTGCGTTGAAGTACTCATGCACCATGGTTGCGCCGATTCACCTTGCTTGTTTGATGCCGTCATGGTGTTATTGCTTCATGCTCTATGGTGTGCCATCGCTGCAGGACATCGACCAGTCCGTCCTCGCGGAGATCGACGAGATACGCGACCGGCTGCGTCTCCATCTGCGCACTTCACGTCGCTGGGAAGGGCAGCTGCGGCGTAACCTCACGGCGCGGGCGATCGCCGGATCGAACACGATCGAGGGCTACGCCGCGAGCGTGTCGGACGTCGAGGACATCATGGTCGGCGAAGCGCCGATCGATGCGAACGACACCGTCACGGCCGAGATCGAGGGCTATCGGCAGGCGATGACCTACATCCAACGCCTCGCCGAAGTGGGTGACGACTTCGCCTATAGCAAGGGCCTGCTCAACTCGCTGCACTTCATGATGCAGGGCCACCACCTGCTCAGGCGGGCCGGCTGGTGGCGTACCGGGCCGGTCTACGTCACTTCCGCTGAGGATCCGACCATCGCTGCCTACACCGCCCCTGATGCCCAACAGCTGGCGGGCCTGACCGGCGAACTGGTGGAGTGGCTGAACGAGGGGAATCTCGACGTACCGGGGCTGGTCCGGGCATCGATGGCGCACCTGAATCTGGTGGCGATCCACCCGTGGTCGGACGGCAACGGGCGGATGTCCCGCGCTCTGCACACGCTGGTCCTGGCCCGCGAAGGGATCATGGCGCCGGAGTTCTCCAGCATCGAGGAATGGCTTGGACGGGCCCGCAACACCTACCGCTACTACGACATCCTCGCCGAGGTCGGCGGCCCGGTCTGGACTCCCGACCGTGACACCCTGCCCTGGATCCGGTTCTGCCTGCGTGCCCACCACCAGCAGGCCCAGAGCGTCGAGCGTCAGGTGAATACCACCCGCGAGGTCTGGACCGCCCTCGACGAAGCCGTTGAGCAGCGCGGCTGGCCCGACCGCATGCTCTACGCCCTCTACCCCGCGGCCATGGGCAACCGCCTGCGTCGCGCCACCTACCAGGCCGACGCCGAACTCAGCGAACAGCAGGCCCAACGCGACATCCGCGAACTCGTCCGCGCCGACTGGCTTGCTGCCCGGGGCGAGGCGCAGGGGCGCTACTACATTGGAGGCCCCGGCTTGCCTGAGGCGATCGCTCGCGGCGTGCGGGAGCCCCGTCCGCTGCGGGACCCGTACGCGTGACCGGCGGCAGCCGATTCCGGCGTGGTGTTCCATCGTCAGCGGGCGTTAAAGGGGACCTGATGGAGGTTCATCCTGCTCGGCTCGGTCGTCAGCTCGCCGTCCTGGAGGCCGTTGATCACGATTGCTGGCGACGATGATCCCGCTCTGCTTTTTGTCCGACGCCCACGGCGATCTCCTCCAGGATTTTCCTGGGCATCCGGTACACGACCCGTCGATCTGCCAGCCATGACGGGTCCCGGCGGAGGAACTCGATGTCCATCTCGAAACCGCCACCGTCATCGACGAGCGAGTTGTGTTCTTGAACGTACCAGCGTCGGCGGTCGCCGGGCTGCGTCACCTCGAACGAGGTCTCGCAGTCCACATCGTCGCCGTGACGTCAGTTGTTGTAGCCGCTGCAGATAAGCACACTGTCGTTGGGCATGTCGATATTATGGGGTTTCAACTGCGCATATTCCAGGATTAATTGACGACTCATCAGTTCGATCTCCCGGAGCGCCGATTTGGCTATCGGTAGGTTGTCTGCGACGACCAGAGGGGCTTGCGGCCGGTGGCCTGGTCGGAGCGGATGCCCGACCTAGTCGGGCATCCGCCCCGATGATCGTGGAGCGGTCGACCCAATTGAGTGATCAATATGTGTAACGAGCACCTCGGCGCTCTCGGCCTTCGCCTTCGCGCGGATCGCCGGCCAGGTCTCCTCCAGCCAGCCACGCACCGCCTCGGGATCCTGCTCGACGGCCGGCCTATCCGGACGCTGGAACGGCAGTCCCCAGCGGCGCAGGTACTTGCCCACCGCCAGCTCGGTCAGCCGGACCCGGTACAGCTTCGCGACCAGTGCACCCCACCTGGGAACGAGTCCACAACTGCCCCGGAAACCCCCAGGTCACAGGGCTGGTGGTCGAGTACGGCCGGCCGCGTCGTAGCCTGCTCGGCCTCGGACGGTACCTGATGCTCCCCGATTCGCCGCCCGCGCGGACGCCTGATCAACACCTCACACCCGCCGTCCAGCCACTTCGCCCATCAGCCGTCCGCCTCGTTCGGCGGGAGCTTGAACACCGCTGCGACGTCCTCATCGTCTCGGTCCGCCGCCAGCGCAGCCACCGCCCGCAGCCGCAATGTTCCTGCGCCGACAGTGACAAGTGCCGCGCTCCCCTCACCAGTTCACTCACGCGGTGTTCAGCGACCAAGAACCCCCACCGTTTCGGATCAATAATGACCGCACCCGACCGTCTGCCCTTCGCCGCGCTCCTGAAGAAGAGCTTCGCCCCGGAAGTCCCGACCTGTTGCGGGCGATGGTGAAGACGTTCACCGAGTCGATGATGTCCGCAAACCTCGACCGCGCCTGCGGCCGCCCGGGCGCGGTCCGGATCAACTCCCGTGATAGATCACGCAATCGTGACTTGGGCACCCGTGTCGGCACGATCGACCTGACCATCCCCGGGGACCGCTCCGGCACCTGTCACGGGGCCGGCGTACCTCGACAGAAGTCGGCTGGCTCACCGGAGCGACTGTGCTGTCCGTCACAGGCAGCGAGCCTTCATGGGCAGTCAACTACAGCGAGTGACATTCGAGCAGCATTGAGCCATTGCCTAGGTAAGGTATTGGCGATCTGGTGCATTGATAGGGGTGGAACATGAGCAAGCTGCACGTCAGGTACGTCCGCAAGGCGATCGAGGACCGGTTCACCGACTTCATCGACATGAAGGACAAGGCGAAGGTCGCGGAGAAGGACTACACCCAGGCGTTCCTCAGTCGCGGGCTGGCCGCACTCGCCGTGCAGATCGAGCACCCCTGCAGTGACCGCGCCGCGGCGATCAGGATCTTCGACGGCGATGACGACCGAGGCCTCGACGCGATCGCCGTCGAGGTGAGGTCCGCGCAGCCGAGGATCTGCCTCGTGCAGGCCAAGTGGAGCGACAACCTGAAGGGCGGCTTCGGAGAGACCGAGGTCGACAGGATGTTCCGCGGACTGAACAGGATGCTCGACCTTCAGTACTCCAAGTTCAACAGTCGATTCCAGCAGTTCGTCCCCGAGATCGAGCAGGCCTTCGAGGTCGGCACGCCGAAGATCACGCTGGTTCTCGCGCTGATGCGTACTGCTCCGCTCGACGAGAGCACCAAGGAGCTCATCGAGGAGAAGCTCGCGGAGCTGAACCAGGTCGAGGAGATGGTCGACTACAAGGTGCTGGACCTGCGCGACTTCCACCGCGCCATCCTCGGGGACGCGGCTGCCCCGAGGATCGACGCCCGGGTCCGGCTGGACGGTTTCGTGCAGGAATCGACTCCGTACAAGGCCCTGTACGGGACCATGACCGCGGCAGACCTCGCCGACCTCTACGGCGAGCACCGGCGCGGCCTCTTCGCGCGCAACATCCGCGACAACCTCGACCTGACCGACGTCAACATCAAGATCAGGAACACCTTGCTGGAGGAGCCGGAGCACTTCTGGTACTTCAGCAACGGCATCACCATGCTCTGCGAGACGATCAAGCCTGTCGGCAAGGCGGTCCCCGGCAAGGTCGGGGATTTCCAGCTCATCGGTGCCAGCGTGGTGAATGGCGCACAGACGGTGAGCGCCATTCACCGGGCGTACACGGCGGATCCGGAAACCGCCCAGTACGGCAGGGTCATGGTGCGCCTGATCTCCCTGGAGGACTGCCCGCCCGGCTTCGGCGATCACGTCACCACGAACACGAACACGCAGAACCCGATCGAGGAACGCGACTTCAAGTCGCTCGACAAGGTTCAGGTCCAGCTCCGTGACGACTTCGCTCTGATGCTGCACCTCAGCTATGTGATCAAGCGCGGCGAGGCTCTGCCGGCGCCGGAGCACGGCTGCTCGATGGCGGAGGCCGCCGAGGCGCTGGCTGCCACGAACCCGAACGCGCAGCTCGCTGCACTGGCCAAGCGCGATCAGAATCTCGCCGGCCTCTGGGAGGACAAGACTTACCGGGAGATCTTCGGGGAGGCCCCGAACGCTTTCCGGGTGTGGCGCTCGGTCGAGCTCCTCCGTGAGGTGCGGGCCCAGCTCCAGGTCCTCCGGGACGGGTTGCTGTGGAGGGCCGACGCGGCGGCCTTTTACGGAGACCTCCTAGTCACGCACATCGTCTTTCGTCGACTGGACACCCGGTCCATCGAGGACCCGGCGTACCACTGGCCTCGGGAGCTCGCCAAGGTCCCCGCGCTGGTGCGGGACAGCCTTGCCTGGTCGCTCGCTGCGATCGACGATGAGTACGGAAAGTCCAGTCACATCATCGCCGCGGTGCGGAACACGGAGCGGATCGAGCGAGTCGTCCGGGCCGCCCTGCGCGGGCTCGACTCCGACCGCGGAGCTCCCGCTCTGGGGGAGGACTACCAGGTCACCGAGGTCGAGACGCGAGGCCGACAGGTCAACGCCGTCACCACCCTGATCGCGAACGGCCGCATCGCGGACGGCACGGTCCTGGAGTTCCGGCCGTACAGCAAGCCCGAGCGTCGCGACATGGCGGGGTGGCTGGCGGAGGACCCCAGGCGGTCATCGGCCACGTGGAGCAACGCAAATGGCCGCTACCCCCTGCAGTGGTATGCAGACGAGAGGTGGTACTCGCCCAGCGGTCTCGCCAAGGAGATGCGCCGCCTGGCTTCCGGAGTGGCGTCGTCCGTGCAGGGCACGCTGCGCTGGTTCGTCCCGGGTGAGGGGTCTCTCGATGAGCTGGCATTGGCGGTTCGGCTGGACGAAGGGCTGGACGTGGAAGACGAGCCTGCGGGTATCTGACCTTTACGGCGTGTGCGGTGGCAGCGGCGACGACATGACTACCGGTTTCTCGGCATTGTCAGTGCCTCGAAGTAAGGTCGCGCCGCGCCATCGCTCGGATCGATCGTGGCTCGGCCGGAAGCGCAGTCGGGCATGCCGCCCCGGCCGTAGGATCACTGGTGGCGGTTTTGATCGCGCACCCGCAGCGCTGGCTGACCAGGCCGTCGCCCGCACCAACGAGCACAAGGAAGAAGAGCAGCACACCGATGAAGGAACTGACCTTGGACCTGGGCATCCCGCAGCAGCACGAGGACGGTGCGGAGCCTGCGGCGGAAGATACCCAGCCCCAGGTCACGGCCCTGGAAGAGGGCCAGGTCGTCGACTACATTAGCGGTAGCGCGATCAAGGAGACGGCGAAGGAGAAGGTGCGGCAGCGCATCGCCCGGGCTCTCGTCCACGAACACGGCATCGACCCCCACGACATGGCCCGCGACTTCTCCGTCACGGTGAGCGAAGAAGGTGCCCCCCGCAAGCGGACGAAGAAGGCCGACATCGCGATCTTCGAGTCCGGGACGCCACACACCACGGCGAACCTGCGCCGGGTCGTCGTCTGCAAGCAGGAGCCCAATCGCGGCAAGAACGTCGTAAAGATCCGTGAGCCCGCACAGGCGGAGAAGGACCTTGCCGAGCTCCAAGAGCTGATGGGCAACGAGGACCGGCCCGACTGCGCGGACGGAATGTGGACCGACGGCGTCGACTTCTTCTTCCTCAAGAAGGTGGTCGGCGACTTCGGGGTGACCTTCGAGGACCGCAGCGACTGGGAGGTCGCCGACGGCACCATCGGTAGCCGGACGGTCGCCTCGCACCAACGGCTGCGCCAGGCCGACCCGGAAATGCTCAAGATCGCTTTCCGGCGCTGCCACAACTACATCCACGGCAACGAGGGCATGCCGAAGGACGCCGCGTTCTGGCAGTTTCTCTACCTGTTGTTCTCCAAGATGTACGACGAGCGGGTCAGCCGCGGCACCGGGCGGGGACGGTTCCGTACCGGCCTGAAGGAAATGTTCGAAGAGGACGGACGCGCCGCCATCAGCACCCGCGTCAAGGGGCTCTTCGAGGACGTCAAGACCGAGTACAAGGAAGTCTTCAAGCCGAGCGACGAGATCACCCTGTCCGACCGCGCGCTCGCCTTCATCGTCAGTGAGCTCGCCCCGTACGACCTGACCGGCACCGATGTCGACGCCAAGGGCATCGCGTACCAGGAGCTTGTTGGTACCAACCTGCGCGGCGACCGGGGCCAGTACTTCACCCCGCGGGGCGCGGTCAATCTGATGGTGGAGATGCTCGATCCCCAGGAGGACGAGACCGTCCTCGACCCGACGTGCGGCACCGGCGGCTTCCTCCAAGCCACGCTCAAGCACCTGCGCGACAGCTGGAAGAAGGAGGCCGACACCTTGGGCTTCCCAGACACCGAGGAGGAGCGCGAGCGCTACGGTGACCGGCTCAAGGCGTACGCGGAGAAGCACCTTGTCGGCGCGGACTTCGACCCGTTCCTGGTACGTGCGACGACCATGGCGATCATGACGCTCGCGCAGACCACCGGCAACGTCTTCCACATGGACTCCCTCGCATTTCCGCGCGGGCACCTCGCCGGTGTGGAGCCGGCGAAAAAGAAGGTTCCGCTGGGGGATTCCGTCCACGTGCTGCTGACCAATCCGCCGTTCGGGGCGGACATCCCGGTCAGTGACGAGTCGGTCCTCGGTTCGTTCCGTGACGGCATCGCCAAGTCGTGGGGTCGGAACAAGGAGACCGGCGAGGTCGAGGCGAGTATCACCAGTACGCCGACGAGCATGGCGCCGGAGCAGCTGTTCATCCAGCGGGCCATCGAGTGGGTCATGCCCGGCGGCCGGATCGGCATCGTCCTGCCCAACGGCATCCTGTCGAACCCCGGGCCGACCGACGAGGCGATCCGCCGGTACATCCTGGAACGCTGTTGGGTGCTCGCGAGCGTCGAACTGCCGGTGGAGACGTTCGTCGTCGACGCCAACGTCAACATCCTCACCACACTCCTCTTCCTGAAGCGGAAGACCGAGCAGGAGGTGCGCAACCACCGGATGGGGACGGAAAAGCCGTACCCGGTCTTCATGGCGGTCGCAGAGAAGGTCGGCTTCGACCGGCGCGGAAACGACCTGTACAAGCGAAAGCCGAACGGGGACATCGTCGTGGAGACGGAGGTCGTGATGGAACGGCTCCGGTTCCGGGGCAAGGAGGTGACCCGGCCGCTGAAGCGCAGCAAGAAGGTCATCGACAACGACCTTCCGGTGATCGCAGAGAAGTACCGGGAGTTTCGGGTCAAGCATCCGGTGCCGGGCGTGGACATGCGCAAGATCGCGGGGGTGGGCGCGTGAAGATCGCGGACCCCTCCAGCCCAGTGATGTCGAGCTGGTTCGCGGACCAGGGGCTAAGGCTGGATGCCTCGCCGTATGTCTCGGGCTCGCTTAAGACCAAGAAGCTGCTGGAAAGGCTGCCTAACACGGAGCCGCTGGTGAGTCTGACACATGGTCACAACGGGGGAATTTTCAATGGCCCCATGTTCCGCAGGGTCTATCTCACGGCCCCCGAACACAGCGTGCCGTTCCTCGGCACGAAGGACATGATGGCGGCTGACCTCACCGGGCTGCCGCGGCTACGGAAGTCGGATGCGGAGTCGGCGACCTTGTCGTACCTCCGGCTCAAGCCGGGGATGACACTCATTTCGTGCTCAGGCTTCAATGCTGGCCGAAGGGCGTACGTCCGGCCCGACATGGGTGACTGTTGGTCGTCGCAGGACACTCTCAAGGTCGAGCCCGATCCGGAGAAGATCAAGTCCGGGTATCTGTACGCCTTTCTGCTCAGCCGGTTCGGTGAGTCGCTCGTGCGCGGATCGGTGTATGGGTCGGCAGTGAAGCACATTGAGCCGCATCACATCGCGGGGCTTCCGGTACCACGACTCGGCGCGGATCTCGAAGGGACGATTCACCGTTTGATCGAGAGCAGTGCGCGGCTACGGGCACAGCACCAGGCGGACCTCGTGGCAGCGACCAAGGACTTCTTCGAGAGTAACGGGCTACCCGAGCTGAATGAGATGCGCTGGCACCAGCAGGAACGCGATCTTGGGTTCGAGATTGCAAGCATTGGGTCGGCCTCGCTACGAGCGTTGAACTTCGCGCCGCGAGCTCAGCGACTGATCGAGAAATTGGGGTCGGTGTCCGGCCGATCGCTCGGCTCGATCTGTGAGAGGGGAACCCTGCGGACAGGTGCCCGGTTCAGGCGCATCGACAGCGACCCGGGGCATGGAGTCCGTCTCATCGGTCAGCGTCAGTCCTTCTGGCTGCGTCCGGAAGGGCGCTGGATCAATGAGATGCAGGCTCCCGACGACATTCGGGTGACTGATGAGACGATCCTGATCGCGGCGCGTGGCACCCTCGGTGAGAACGAGGTGTACAGCCGATCGATCTTCGTGACTGGATCATGGCTGGAGCACGCATACAGCCAGGACTACGTCCGCCTCGTCAGCGGTGACCCTGAGGTTTCCGGTGCCTACCTGTTTGCCTTCTTCCGTTCGGAGGCAGCATTCCGCGCCCTTCGTTCCTTCAGCGTCGGAGGCAAGCAGCAGGAATATCACCCGCAGTTCCTGCGTGAACTGCACATCCCAGTTGCGCCCTCTGCTGACCGTGCCCGCATCGCCGAAACTGTCCGAGGCGCCTACAGGAAGCGCGACCGCGCCGACGTCCTTGAAGACAAAGCCCTCGCGCTGCTCACCACCGCCATCGAGGAGGCCGCCGGCTGATGGGTGCCAGGATCGTTGCAGTTGGGGAGGCCGTCAACGATGCCGAGCGGAGGGTGATCGCGCACCTGCGGGATCACGCCCCCGACGACTGGACGGTCCTGCACTCCGTCGAAATTCCGCACCACCAGAACGAGTTGTTCGAGGTCGACCTCGTCGTGGTGACCGGGCATGCCGTGTTCGTCATCGACGTCAAGGGCACCCGGGGCCGCATCGAGGTCGACGGCAGGAAGTGGCATCCGTCCCGCCGGGCGCCGTTCCGCTCTCCGCTGCCGAAGCTACGCGGGCACGCGAGGCAGCTGAAGACTATCCTGGAGACGGCTCACCGACAGCTGTCCCGGATCTACACCGATGCCCTCGTGGTGCTGCCTGCGCCGGACGCCCTGCTCGTCGACCGGTCGCCCAGACAGCAGGACGCCCGCGACACCGTCACGTTGCCCGACCTGATCGCCCGGCTCGCGGACGTGAGCCGCGTCCCCACCTCCACCAACCGGTTCGACACGGAGATCTCCGCACACCACGAGCTGATCGTGCAAACGATCCAGGGCTCGTCGCGACCGCCTTCCGGCCCACTGCGGTTCGGCAACTGGGAGGTGATCGAGCGGCTCGGCGAGACCTCGCCGGAGGAGAGCGGAGATGGCATCCTCCGCGAGTACCGGGCCAAGAACGCCATCGCACCGCAGGGGTCGGGAACGGTCCGGCTCTCCGTCCGCAAGGCCGACCCGTACGCCCCGGAGGCGGAGCGGCTGCTGCAGCAGAAGCGGATCGGCATCGCGTACGAGGCGCTCGGCAAGCTGCCCCCGCACCCGAACATCGTTGGCGTGCGGGACTTCTTCCCCAATGACGACGAGGGTGTCTTCGTCACCGTCTACGACGACGTGCCCGGGCACGCGCTGACGCTGCACCTGACCGGGGCTGCCGACCCACTGACCGCAGACGCGAAGCTGCGAACGATCCGGCACATCCTGATGGGTCTCGCACACACGCACCACCGGCACATCGCGCACCGGGAGCTGAACCCGTCCAACATCCTGATGGCGCAGGACGGCCGGGCGATGCTGACAGGTTTCGAGCACGCGAAGACCGCGCAGCGCCGTGCGCACACCGTGATGCAGGAGGCGCACCAGGCGGCCGACCGCGCGTTCCTTGCGCCTGAGTGCCACGCCGACCCCGCAGCGATGGGGATGAAGGCCGATATCTACGCCGTCGGCGTCATCGGCTACCAACTGCTCACCGGTGAGCTGCCGTTCACCTCGGCGACCGAACAGGCCGGTGCGGCCGGGCGGCTGCCGGCCAGCGGTCTGGAGGCTGCGCAGGTCCGTGTCGAGCTGGCGCACTGGTTGCAGAAGCTGTGTGCGACCGATCCGGACGACAGGCCGACCGCCGTCGACGCGCTGCGGCGGCTCGATCTCGTCATCGGCGCGCGGAACGCTCCGGCCAAGCGGATCGGTTCCTCCTCGTCTGCCGCACGGTCGCAGGGTCCCTCACCGCAGGCAGCGAACGGTCCGCGCGGCCCTGAGTTCTTCAAGGAGCTCCCGGCCGACTTCCAGCTCGGCACGAAGTATCTGGTGCGCAACCGGCTCGGGCGTCCCGGGTCGTTCGGAGTGGCTTACCGGGTCTACGACACGATAAGGAGCGTCGACCGGGCGGTGAAGCTGGTCCTTCGCGACCGGGACTCCGTCCTGGAGCGGCTGCGCCGCGAGGCGGACGTGCTGCAGCGGCTACAGCACGCTCCGCACCCCAACGTGGTGGCGATGGTCGACGCCGACCGGCTGCTTCCACCGGACGAATACCCGTACCTGGTCTTTGAGTTCGTCGACGGCAAGGACGTCGCCGAGGTGATCCGCGGCGGTCGGATGGGCGCGGCGGACGTGCTACGGCTCGCGATCGACACGGCCCGCGGGCTCCGCCACATTCACGAGCGCGGGGTGTGGCACTGCGACATCAAACCGAGCAACCTGCTGTGGACCGACGACGGCGTCAAGCTGATCGACTTCGGGATCGCGAAGACCTCGGACTCCTCCGAGGGGCACAGCTACACCAGTCCGCGCTACACCCCGCCCGACCTCGATCAGGTCCCCGCGAACGGCACCGGGTACACCGACCGGGACCTGTTCGGTCTCGGAGTCACCCTGTACGAGGCGCTGACCGGCGGCCAGTACCCCTGGGAGGGCGTCGGACAGCCGTCGCCCGGGGTGCGCCCGATCGATCCGCGCACCGCGTTCAGCGGATTCGGTGACCTGTCGCCCGGATTCGCTGAGATCATGCTTCGGGCGATCTCCCCGTACCGGGGCGAGCGGTTCACCACGGCCGAGGAACTGCTCGGCGCGTTGGAAGCGCTGGAGTCGGCGCGCGTCGCTCCCGCATCGGGGCCGCTGCCCGTACTCGAACAGCGACCGCCCGCGCTGCCGACGGTCACCGCCGATGGTCAGCGCACCTTGTCGGAGCTGAACAGCAACCCGTTCGTCGCGCATCTGCAGACGCTCTACAGCCAGAGCCGCCGCAGTAACCGGGGCACCCGTGGCCTCGACCCGCACTCCATGTCGGTTTACGTCGAGACGGCTCTGGACCGCGAGCTCGTTCCCGCGCTTCGGGCAGGCCGGCATGCGCTGGTCGTGGTGACCGGCAACGCGGGGGACGGCAAGACCGCCTTCCTGGAGAGCTTCGAACGTCAGGCCCGCGAGCTCGGCGCCGAGTTCGGGCTGCCCCGCTCCAACGGCACCGACTTCACGCTGGCCGGGCACCGGTTCCGCACCAATCACGACGGGAGTCAGGACGAGGGCGATACCAGCGGCGACGACGTCCTGGAGCAGTTCTTCGCACCGTTCGCCGGGGCCGACGACACGGCCTGGCCGGTCGGGAGTGAGACGCGGCTGATCGCCATCAACGAGGGCCGGCTGGTGGACTTCCTCAGCCATCACCATGACCGCTTCCCACACCTCGCCAAGCTGGCGAACCTCGGTCTCGTGGGGAACGCCACGGGGCAGGCGGTCGCCGTGGTAAACCTCAACGCGCGCGATGTCGCCGCTCGTCCGCTCGACGCCGACGGGAATCCGCAGGACGGGGAGTCGCTCCTGGAGCGGATGCTCGACCGAATGACGAGCGACCGCTTCTGGGAGAACTGCGAGAGCTGCGACCTTGCCGCGGTCTGCTACGCACGGCACAACGCCCAGACTTTCCGGCACCCGGCCGCCGGCCCCCAGGCCAAGCGGCGCCTGCGGCGTATCTATGAGCTGACCCAGCTGCGCGGGAAGCTCCACATCACGCTGCGCGACCTGCGCTCCGCGCTCGCCTACACGCTCACCTCGGGTCGAGATTGCGCCGAGATCCACGAGCTGTACGTGGCTGGTGAGTCCCAGGAGATCCTGGACGGATTCTACTTCTCTGCGCACCTGGGCTGCCCGCCCACTCCCGACGGCACCCCGCAGGAACGTGACCGGCTGCTCTCATTGCTGCGTGAGGCTGATGTCGCAGCGGTGCCCCAGCCTCAGTTGGACCGGCGGCTCGACTACGCCGGGCTGCTCGAGGACGGGGCGCTGGTCACCGTCGACGGGCGCGGAGACCGCGACCGCGTCCTGCTCCGCCAGGAGTTCGCGCAGCTCGGCCGATCGGTCACCGAGCGCACCTTCCAGGCAGCCGCGCACCGTCGGTACGTGGACGCGGCCCGCCGTCTGTTGTATTTCGAGCTCCACGACGAGGAGCGGGCCCAGCGGATGCTCCCCTACCCCTCGGTGTTGCGCTTCATGGAGCTGCTCTCCCGCGCCGCGGACGTCGGCATCGAGGAACGGGACAGTATTCTGCGGGCGCTCAACCGCGGTGAAGGGCTCGTCTCACCCGAACGGATCGGCGACGCGCTTGCGCTGAAGGTCCGTGAGGTTCCAGGCGGCACCATTCGCAGCTTCCGCCGGTTCCCCGCCGAAGGATTCCGCCTCGAGCCCGGGGCGACCCCGGCCTCGCCGTACATCGAATCCGGCCGCACCTCGCTGCGCCTCAGCTACCGGGACCCGGTCGGCAACCAGGGCGGCACGGCCGAACTGGACATCCGACTGGACTTGTTCGAACTGCTCAGGCGCTTCGAGCGTGGTTACCGGCCCTCGGTCACCGACCTGCAGGGGCAGCAGCTCGCCCTCGCCGTCTTCAAGAACCGGCTGGCCGCGGTCCCGTACCAGGAGGTCCTCCTTACCATGCACGGACACGACCTGCGACGGATCCACCGCACTGAGGACTCCGTCCTGCACATGGAAGAACTGACGGTTCGTACGGAGCATGGTGACCAGCCCAGTGCGGACGCTGCCGGGGTGGAGGAGACGACATGGCGCTGAGCGGATCCCTGGGAACGTTCGCCCATCCTGGCGTCAGCCGGATCGACTACAAGGCGCTGGACATGGACCGCGTGCTCACCGCGCTCCTGGCCCGCCTGTGGCACGGGGGCATGCCCAGCATCATCAGCCGGGCGAACACCCTCGACGTCGATGTGTTCGTCAAGCTCTTCCTGCAGCATCCGGAGGTGTTCGACGGCTTCGACCGTGAGACCACCACCCGCTGGATGTCCACGCACCTTTTGGACCTGGTCAACCGGGGAAAGGTGACCGAGGCTGTGGCCGGCCCCCGGCCGCTGCACGGATTCACCTATCGCTTCCGCAACAGCCGCAAGTCCCGCCCGTACGGGGCCGACGAGCAGCTGTACGAGATGCTCGCGGAGGACGAGGGTGCATTGAAGAGCCTCCGTGAGTTCTTCTTCTCCGACGTGGACCGTTCCACCGGCGAGATCACTCCTGGTCCGGGTACCGACGTGGAGACGCAGGCACTGCTCCACCTCGTGCAGCAAGCGGGCAAGCAGATGCAGGACCGGGCCGA
Organism: Kitasatospora sp. NPDC089913; assembly: GCF_044748625.1. Taxonomy (NCBI): domain Bacteria; kingdom Bacillati; phylum Actinomycetota; class Actinomycetes; order Kitasatosporales; family Streptomycetaceae; genus Kitasatospora; species Kitasatospora sp. NPDC089913. The sequence goes on from NZ_JBIVGI010000020.1 coordinate 64,226, forward strand.
CACCAGCCGGCCCCGTAGGCCCTACCCGCCGCTGTGCGCGGAACCGGCGCGGCAGCTCTGCCAGGACGTCATGCGGCTTCTGTACCACCAGGAGCACATGCCCCGCACCGTCCTCGTGGATTACTTGAAGGTCCTCTTCGCCTTCCACCTGTCCCTCTACCACCTGCGGATGATGAAGTTGCTGCCTGCAGTGGTCGAGGCCGGCGCCGCCTCAGCCGCCTGCCGCAAGGGCCACGAGGCCACGGAGGTCGGAGACCGCTGCCCGTACCGAGTACGGCTCTTCCTCGATGTCCAAGGAGTGCCCGGAACCCCGGTCGCCGCGCTGGCCGAACGCAGCGCGGAGATCTGGTACCGACGCGTCCCTCGCTTCATTCAGGCGACCTACCAGGTGAAGAAGCTCGACGAGTTCTCCGATCACCTGGTACTCAAGACCACCAAGCTGAGCCACCCGGCCGGGCGGAACTACTTCACCCCGGAAGAGGCCCTGCAGCGGCTCGGCAAGTCGTACAGAAAGGACCGGGACGCCTTCTTCCTGCAGCGCGTCAACCGAGTACGGGACGAGGAGGAGGAGGAGCTCCCCGCCGAACTGAAGCAGATCACCCAGCTCGGCCTCGACCCCTTCGACGAATACATCGAGATGCTGATGCACTACAAGGGGCGTCACTACCGCAACTACTTCATCGAGTGCCTCGACACGATGCTCCTCAAGCACCGTCCTGGTGCACTGATTGCTCAGCCGCGCGGCGGGCGTTCCAACGGCAGGAGTTCTGCCCGCCGGTTCGTCCTCGACGCCCGCCTTCTCGAGGTGCTCCTGCAGGTGTCCCTGCTCAGGGAAGGCAGCGACGGAACCGGAAATCTGCGGACTTCACCGATGCGGGTGGACGAATTTCTCGCTCTGTTGCGGGACCGGTACGGGCTTCACATCGACCAGCTGCCGGACACCGATGGCTTCACGGGCGCCCACCTGGACGACCAGGTCGCCCTGCGGGCAAATGCGGCGGCCTTCCTCAACCGGCTTCGCGAGATCGGCTATTACCAGGACATGTCCGATGCCTATCTGACGCAGACCATCACTCCCCGGTACACCATCGGGGCCGAGGCGACGACGGGAGCGGCGGCCCGATGAGCAACAGCACCACCGGACTGACGGAGCCCACGGCCAAGGACCTCCGCGAAGCGTTGGAAGGCGTCCTCGTCCCCAGGCTCGCCAAGCTGGTCGGGGAGCGGGATGCCGGACACTGTATGCGGGTCACCGAGGTGGAGGCCGAACTGGCGGCGCCCCTGGTGCGCCGGCTGCGAGGGGCGCTCGGCCCCGCCGCCACCGTCTGCGTCCTCGGGCCGACGGACGACCTGGCCCAGGACCGACCCTTCCACGACGTGACCGTCACCAGCACCAAACTGGTCGAGCTCCGCAATCGTACGGAAAACGAGGGGATCCTCCCCGGGCCGCTCCTTGTCTTCGTGCCACCAGGTACACGGGTGAGCGCCGAGGACTCCTTCGGCATCGCGACCTTCGAGGAGGTTCCGCTCGGCGACGCGTACGCCCAGTTGGCCGACCACCTCCTCCAGCAGGTGCCGGACCGGCTGCGGCAGGGCGTCGATGAGCTGCTTGCCGCCCTCCGCAAGCACGTCGACCGGCGGATGAACGACCGCGCGGTCGCCACGTACCTGCTGACGCTCCAGACCAACGGCTACCGCGAACAGGTCTCCGGTGCAGCGATCTACCACTTCGGTCTCGTCCCCGACTTCGGCCTGTACGCCGACCCCACAGCCGTCAAGGACCGGGTCGAGCAGAATCGGGTACTGGTCGACAAGCTGACATCGTCAAACCGTTCGGAACGCCAGCGCATCCTGGACCTCGGCCTGAGCGACGCCGAATTCGCCGCCAAGCTCGCCGGATTCGCCACACGCTGCGGTCTGGAGGACCCGGTGGCGTGGACCCGCCGTGTCGTTGTCGACCGCGAGAACTGGGGGCTCTCCTTCGGGAACTGGCGCATTGACGAACGTCGGCGGGCCACCGTCGCCATCGACGTGCGCGAGCTCGGGCTGCCCGCCGCTGGTGACAGCGCCGAGGAGCTGAGGAAAAATGCGGCACTCCAGGCGATGATCGGCCAGCCCTACCTCTGCGCGGGTGAGAAGGGTGCACGCGAGCTGACGGCGCGCTTTGCCGTCCAGCCCTCCCCGCTCAAGGTGGACGGACTCGAACGTTTCCGCGTGGAGATCGTCTCGGAGAACGGCGGGCCGATCGGAAGGGCGGCCCACATCGGGAAGGGCACTCGGGCGAAGCCCGAGTACAAGGTCAAGTTGACCCGGCTGAACAAGATCGATTGGGAGGAGGGGTGGCACTACGTCCGGGTCACTCCGCTCGACGGGTCGGGTGATGCGCTCGATGTCGCTCCCAGCGCCCACGAACAGGCGGGCGGAGAGAGCGAGCGCTTCTACGTCATTCCTCACGCCGAGACCGATGAGCCGCCGGAGCGCAGCGCAGGCCGCCACGACGGAGTCGCCCAAGCGCTCCGGTCCCTGCAGTTTGAGGCCCTTGCCGCCGGAGACGACCCGACCCGCGTCACGCTGAACGACGTCCGGTGGAAGGCAACCACTCTGCGCAGCCCCCAGCGGGCCCTCAACGCCAGGATCCATCCGGCGGGCAGCGCCGAGATCCGCCTCTCCCCCCTGCTCGTACAGGCCCAGCAGGATCTGCTTGCTCGGCCTCAAGACACCTCGCTGCGCCGTCTCGTGCTGAACCCCGACGGCACCGCCGAGATGCCCGCCTGCGATGACGACGACATGGCCGGCGACCTGACCGGGCGTGCCGCCGATGCGTACGACGTCTTCCTCGCTGCACGGAGTGCCTACTTCGCCGCCGTGAGCGGTCGGAACGGTGAGACGACGGAACCGGCTGAGCATCTGGTGAGCGAGGCCGTCGACTTCGAGACCGTGCGCGATGATCTCGCCTCCTACGCCGAGGCGTACGCCGAACTGGTTGAGGCCCAGTCGCTCCAGGCCGAGCGGGCAGGTGACGACGCACGCGGCGCCGCTCTCGTGGCGCTGGCCCGGATCCAGCAGATCGACTGTGTCGCCGTCACCCTCACTGACGGCCTCGGCCGACGCGACACCGTCCTGCTCGCCTCACCCACCCACCCGCTACGCGCCCTCTGGCTGGCCACCTGGTCCGCCTTGGGCCAGGAGTGGACCGGCCGACTCAGCGGCGAGGACAAGCGCCGCATCATCTCCGCCCGTGACTCTCTCCTCGAAGCGCTCTCCCCGCTCGGGTTCCCCTTCGCGATCCCGCGCCAGGACGGACGCCTCATGGCAGCCACGGACAATCTCACCCCGTACTGGGGCGCCTACCTACCCAGCGAGACCGCCGACCCCCGGGGGCTCCTCGGCAGGCTCGCCGCCGCGCTGAATCTCCCCACCACCGGCGCACTCATGGCAGGTGGCTCCAGTGCACTGTCCGGCACGGCCCTGGCCGACCGCATGGAGCGCTACGTACGCCTGCACCCTTACGTTCGCACCCTCGTCATGAACGTCGTCAATGCGGGCCGGGCTGAAGTCGTCGCCGACGCCCTCCTTGAACTCCAACGGCGCACCACCACTCGCGACCTCACGTACGACATCCGGCTGTGCGTCACCGACCCGGAGGCCCCGGAGACCGGAGCGGCGCTGGATGAACTGCTCAGCGCCCAGAACCAGATCTCCTCGGCCGAGGCGGAAGCCTTCCTGCACGCGGCAGGCGATACCCGGAACGCGAAGCTCGTCTACTCCGTCCGCTCCGTCGAGGAATTCAGAGAGCCTTCCAGCGAGTTCGACGCCCATCTGGCCGTCCTCATCGATGCCTTCGGGGGTGAGCAGCACAGCTCAGTCAAGCGGCACGACATCGTCAACGCGCCGGTACACGGACTCGTCCAGGTGACCTCTGCCGCGTACGAGGACACCGAGCAGCAGATCGTCTGGCGGACCGTTCCGCGCCACGGAACCGCCCTGCCCACCGAGGACTCCGAAGACCTCGCGACCCTCCTGAGTCGTCTGCCCGGCCTGCTCGCCAGTGCGGCCGCCAACGTGGCCACAGCCGGGCAGGCGCCCCGCAACGTGCCCTGCACCGTTCTCTCCCTCGATAACGACGACCGCGCCCTGCTCTACCAAGCGCATCAGATCAGCGACTGGGTCGTCACCATCGACCGTACCCTCGGCCTCGAGTACTTCGACCACGCGGGACAGCACGGCCGCCCCGAGTACGTCATCGACTACGCTCCGCCGCTCGGCAGCGGCCTCGGCCATCAGATCATGGTCAGCTCGAACTCGGTCGACGAACTGCGCACCCTGCTCGGCCCGACCGCCCAGCAGCACGGGATCGAGGTGGAGGAGCGGCACCTCAACACGTTCTTCGACCAACTGCGCCTGCTTTCCGGCAACCTCGCCTTCAAGCTGGCCTCCACCGCCCCCAACCAGCGCACCGAAGTCCTCGGCCTCTCCCTGGCTCGGCTCTACCTGGACTACCAGGACGCGCTCCACAATCAGATTGTCGTCCCGCTCGACGCACACCCCGAGCTGTACGCCGAAGTACGCCGCCAGGCCCGCGAACTCGGCGACTCGCTCTCCTTCCAGCGCAGTGACCTCGCGCTCTTCCACCTCAACGCGCCGACGCGGACAGTCACTTGCCGCCTCGTCGAGGTCAAGTGCTACACCGCACTCGACGACATCGGCGCCTACCAGCGCCTCAAGGCCAAGGTCGCCCAGCAGTTGGGACAGAGCGAGAGTATCCTGGCCGAGTCGTTCGACTCTGCCCGCACCACTCCGGACCGCGTTGACCGCCCGGTCAAGAACCTTGCCCTCGGCTCCATGCTCCGCTTCTACCTGGAGCGCGCGGCACGCCACGGCACCATGGGTCAGGCGCCCCGGGTCTCGGCTCACGCCCTCCTCGACAGCCTCGACGAGGGCTACCGCCTCGACTTCACGCGCAGCGGCCTGATCTTCGACCTCGCCCGAAGTGGTACCGACCGCGAGTCGGAAGACGGAGTGGAGTATCACCGGATCGGTCGCGACTTGATCACCGAGCTGATCAACGCGATTCCCACCGAGCGGCCGGGCGTCGCTGTGTTGACGGATGCGTCTGTTGAGGCGCAGGAGGAGGACGGGCTGCACGCGGGCGGAGATGCTACCGCTCCCACCTTGGCCCTGTTGCAGCTGGCTGTGCCACGGCTCACTGACGCGGGTTTCCGCGCTCCTGACGCGGAAGACGCCGGGGAACCGGTGAGCAACCGGACCGGAGAGGGCGAAATGGAAACCGCGGATGCAGGCGAGAGTACCTCTGTGCTCGACGATGTTCCCGCGGCCTCCACCGGACATGGGCAGTCTCACCGTGCGGACGGCTCGGATGCAGAGCCCACGCCCGTGGCAGAAGTACCCGATTCGGCGCTCGCCATTCCCGACGTTGCCTCACCGGTCGTTCTTCCCTTCGACGACGACGAAGCTCCGCAAAGAATGGAGACGGTCCTCGACCGGCGCGGATTTCATGATGCCCCGACCATCGATGCCCAGCCCACCCCAGTGACGCCGGGCTCGGCTCCTCAAGGGGGAGCTCCCGAGATCTTCCTCGGCGTCACTCGTCCTCCCCTGCAGTACGGCGTACTCGGTGAAGCGGCCGGGCGGAAGATCGCGGTCGACCTCGACGAGACCCACACCATCAGCCTCTTCGGCGTACAAGGCGGCGGCAAGAGCTACACCCTGGGCAGCATCATTGAAATGGCGTCCTTGCCCACACCGCCAGTCAATGAGCTTCCTCATCCCCTCGCGACAGTGGTGTTCCACTACAGCCGAACCATGGATTACGCCCCTGAATTCACCTCCATGGCGCTGCCGAACGATGACCGGGCGGAGTTGGAGGTCCTGAAGGAGCGCTACGGAGCCGAACCTCAGGCGCTATCGGACGTCCTGCTGCTCGCCCCCGACGATCAGGTCGCCGACCGCCAAAGGCAGTTCCCCGGCATCGACGTCCGGCCGCTGGCCTTCTCCTCCAGCGAACTCCAGGCATCCCACTGGCGCTTCCTCATGGGAGCGGTCGGAAACCAGTCGACGTACATCCGGCAGCTGACCCGCATCATGCGGTCGAACCGCAACAACCTGAGCCTCGGCGTCATCCGGCAGGGTGTGGCAGATTCCGGCATGCCCGACCACATCAAGCAGTTGGCTCTGGAACGGCTCAAGCTGGCCGAGGACTACATTGACGACAGCGCGCAGCTCACCAGCCTCATCCGACCCGGGCGACTGATCATCGTTGACCTTCGCGACGAGTACATCGAGAAGGACGAGGCGCTCGGCCTCTTTCTCGTCCTGATGCAGCTCTTCGCCGAAGCCCGTAACGGAGACGAACACTTCAACAAGCTGGTCGTCTTCGACGAAGCGCACAAGTACATCGACAGCCCCGACCTCGTCGCCGGCCTCGTCGAGACGGTCCGCGAGATGCGGCACAAGGGCATGAGCATCCTGGTCGCCAGCCAGGATCCGCCTTCAGTGCCGATCTCTCTGATTGAGCTTTCCGACCACGTTATCCTGCACAAGTTCACCTCACCCGCCTGGCTGAAGCACCTCCAGAAGGCAAACACCGCCTTCGCCGGGCTGCGCTCGGAGCAGATGGCGCAGCTCCAGCCTGGAGAGGCCTACGTGTGGGCGAGTAAGTCCACCGACCCGGCGTTCACTCATGGCGCTGTCCGTGTGCGGTGTCGTCCTCGGGTGACCCGGCATGGTGGAGGAACGAAGACTGCGTCCGGCGGGCAGTAGGTCAGCAGCGAGCTGCCCGGAGAGATGATTCCGTTTGTCTCCGAGCGGCTCCGTGTCAAGCCGCGACAGCATTGCGCAACCGAACGTCTAAGGCCAGAGGATCGGTTCTTGGGGAAAGGATGAATCATGGGGTACTCGCTAGTGGTAGGCGCCCCTACCCGAAGCAGGTCAACTGGCCGAAATCTGCGGCCAATCTCGTGCTCAGTAGCGCGTATGTGAAGATCATCTACGCGTTCGATGGCCTCACGACCGGCGAGAAGCTAGCGTTCAACACCGGCGCGGCAGCCTTCGCGGTCGTTCCCGGAGACAGACATCTCATGTGGTGCTACCGGTTCGAAGCACCGACGCGACCGGGCGGCCACCCCGAGTCGCTCGGTTGGGGAGACTCGCCCTGGGAGGCTCACCGGCAGCGCGATCGAGTCGTCGGAGTACCCGGCAGAGCGGGTGACCCCTTCCCCGCGTACATGCTGCTCGTCGATTCAGGGACCGGAATCGTCGAGGGCCTACGCGTTGTCGATCTGGAGGCAGGGCTTGCCGACGCGCTCAGAGGCGCAGTCGCCCGGCAAATCGCCCTGCCTTTCAGCGAAGCGGCCGCCTCCAGGGAGATCAACGTTGTGTATCAGCGGCACCCCAGCACCCAGAGCCTCCTGATCGAGGCCACCGGGGGCAGGTGGTACCCGCAGTCCCGACCTGATCGACCGTCCGCCTTGGTGCCTTGCCTGGAAGATTCGTGCCGCCGGCTCCCGTCCTCGTCGAGCTCTGGAGGAGACAGGAGTGCTGGCCGATTGAGGTTCCACGCCGGGCAGTACGTGACGGAACCGGCAAGTCGGCCACGGGCGTCGCGCAGGACCTTGGGCGTCCAGCCGAGTACGTTGCAGAACTGGGTCTACCGCGGGCGCGCCCGGAACGACGCAGGAAGAAGTGGGCGGCTGCCCAGCCTATGGGCGTCCGGGCGCCCCTGCGAGAGGCGGGGCGCGAAGCACGCTGTGGCCGGCCAGCCGATGACACGCGCGGGACGACACGTTGCCCGTTGGACCACGGCACGTAGCCAGTGGGTAGGTGGACCGAATTCACCGCGTGGGGGCATCGCGGTAGGTGAACCCGCAGGTCCGAGGTCGCGGGAGGCCTCCCCGGCCTATAGCGCATGGCAGGCAGAAGGCCGCTACTTGGCGTGTCCGGCGCTGATGCCGGGCCTTGGGACCGTTTTGGGACCAGCTGTCTTGGCTGCCGGTGGACACATGTGGACGCAGTTGGACATCTCTGGCCGTTGCCACAACTGGTCCTCCGTCAGCCAGTGTGATCCATGCCGGCAACCCTGACGGTTCAACTCTGTCGCTCGGAAGCAAAGGTGACTGCCTGCCTGGGGCCCGTCTCGTAGGCGGCCGATTGGCTTGCAAGTGAATGCACTTGGCTGGGGGCTCAAGGGGTCGCAGGTTCAAATCCTGTCGTCCCGACTGTGAAGTCGGAAGGCCGTTGATCGGGAGAAATCCCAGATCAGCGGCCTTTTTGCTGATGGCCCGACAGGTGGTGGGCGGCTGCGATGCCGCCGCGCCGTGATCCTGCTGGGGGCCAGTCGGGGACTGCAGCCATCGGCCGAAGGCCTGCCGTAACCGTGCGCGGCGGGCGCGCGTTCGCACCTGCGCGAGGTTGCCGGCCTGCCGGCCTCCGGGGGCGCCTGTCGAAGGGGCCAGGTCGACCTCCGGCGAGGCGCGAAGGGCTGGTGCCGGCGCTGATGCAGCCTCGCCTTCCCTGGGCGGCAGGGCAGTCAAGTCTGCTGAGAGGGCGTCACATTCACGCGAACGAAGCCCGACGGGCCTGCCGGACCATGAACTGGTGCACCACGACCCTTGCGCCGCCCGCGGGGTTGCCGGAGCCGTGGCTACCGATGCCCCGTCCGGGCGGGTCCGGCTGGAACGGCCCCTCGTAGGGAGCCCACGGCCGGGGGACCACATCGGTTCCACAGGGCTCGCGGCACGGGACGTCGACGGTCTGCTCGGCTCCTCGTCTCCTCATGGTGAGAAGCGGGGCAGACCCTCGGCAGGGGCCCCTTCCGATGCACACCGTCTTCGCCGTCGACTGCCTGATGCCGGCGCTCGGCCTGCTCTGATCCCCGTCGACGTCGGTGCGCAGGGTGCGGGATCAGTCCTCGTCGGAGAAGACGTGTGTCTCGCGGGTGAAGGGGCGGGGGACGAGGGCCAGGCGGTCGGGCGGCCAGAGGTCGTCCCGCTCGTTGAGGCTGAGTTCGCCGCCGCGTCGCAGGAGCCAGATGATCTCGTAGTGGTACTGGAGCACCGCGTCGCCCGGGACCCGGTCCAGGAGGCCCGCGACCGCCCGGACGACGTCGTCCTCCTGTCCCGACAGGTCGGTGGTCTTGTCCAGCCGGAAGGCCACCGAGACGGTCGGGGTGATGCGGAGATCGGTGACCAGTGGGTTCCACGGCCTGGGGTTGGGGGCGAAGACCCGGATCCAGGTGCCGTACCTGGTGACGACGCCGTCGGTGAGCAGGTCGGCCGCGGCGGTGGTCGCATCGAACAGTCCGGCGCCCCGCGCGACGTCGTCCAGCACGTCGGCCACCTCGGCGACCGACAGTGGCGTGGCCAGGTTGAAGCTGTGGGAGATCGACATGGCTGGGATCCGTTCGGATGCGCTAGGGGTAGATGTGCAGGATATTGCCCTGCCGGTCGATCACCACGGCCTCCTGGAGCCCTTCGATCGGCCAGTCGTGGAGCTGGGCCTTGAGGGCCGAGACCTCCACCGGGGAATCCGCGAGGTTGACGACGATCCGGCTGGTCTGGCCTTCCAGGACCTTCTCCTCGATCCTCGAACCGACGTTCCGGGCACTCCGGCTGCTGGGTGAGACGCAGTCGAAGATCTCGCCCTCGATCCGGTAGTCGGGATTCTTCGGACCGGGGACCGACGGGTTCTGCTCGACGTGGTAGCCCTGCTTCGCCAGGATCTCCGCCGACTCGTTCTCGCGCTGGAGTGCGAGCCGGTTCTCGGCGGCGTCCTCCGGGTTGATCCGGGTGGTGGACCCCTGCGGCGTGGCGTTGGGGTCGGGGGCCCTGGACGGCTGGGTGCGGACCTCGCCCGCGCCGCCGCCCCCGCCCCCGCCGTTCCCCTCCATGTGGACCCGGTCGGGGCCCGCCGCGTCCTCGATGATCTGGCCCGCGCCGATGCCGGCCACGCCCAGGCCGGTGGCGATCACCCCGGCGACCGTGTGCCGTTTCGGCTCCGTTTCGGATGGCCGTTCCCGACCGTGCAGACTGGACGGCGCCGTGTGCCCTGCCCGGAATCAGTGAGTGGTCATCGGCCGTGGGGGGCTCTGCTCCGTCGTGATCCGTCCTGCCCGCTGCCCGGTGACCAGCTCCCGCAGCTTGGTGCGCGTCTCCCGGTCCGTCGAGTACACGACGGTGCCGATCATTCCTCGCGTCAGCAGCACCTTGTAGGTGTTGCGGATCAGGCGGTCGATGTCGGTGTCGGTGGTGGACCTGCGGAACACGGGATCCTTGGAGGCCGTCCGGTCGGTGACCCACCGGTCGGTGCGCCAGACGAGGTCCGGACCGAGGATGACGCCGCTCCAGTCGTACTCGAAGCCCTGGGCGGTGTACACGAAGCCGACCTGACCGAAGCCGGCCGGGTCGGTGGCCCACAGGGCGGCCGGCGGGGCGCCGGCGATCGAGCGGTCGCCGTACACGTTCCACGGCCGGGCCCAGTCACCGATCCGCACGTCCAGAGGAAGCGCATCGCCAGGTGCGATCTTCGTCGTCCAATTCCAGCAGTACCCGGCTGTAATACGGGCGTTGAACCCCTCCACGCGCCGGGCGTCGAGGAACCCCTCCAGCTCTTCGGGGCTGTCGGCAACCTCCAGGGTTACCTTGCCGTCGGGCTCCCATTCCACAGGGCCACCTGGCTCCAGCCCGAGGAGTCGCACCACCCAGTGCAGGTAGGCGTCGCTGCCTCCACCGCGAAACTGGCTGCCGAGTTCTATCACTTGGCAATCCAGGCCCTTCGCGCCGGCGGCGGCGCGGATCAGGTCCACTGTGCCCATCTCGCCCGGCCGGACGATCTGGTTCTCGTCCAGCAGGAACACCGGTACTCGGGCGGCGTCGATCAGTTCCTCGATCTGGGACTTTCCCGTGCGCTGGGCCGCGCGTGTGTAGCGGTTCGCGGACGTCTCCCTGATGCGATGTGCCTCGTCGCAGATGAGAACGTCGAGTCCGTTGCGCTCGGCGGTCATGAAGCTGTTGAAGTACTTGAACAGCTCCTGCACTTGACGCTTTCGTGCTCCGGCCGTCCGACGCATCGTGGTGGTGAAGGAGCTGGATCCGGTCGCGTGGAGAGCCGCAACACCATGCCTGTACATCTCGCCCAGGAGCGACAGCGCGATGACGCTCTTCCCGGTGCCCGGACCGCCAGTGATCACAACCACCTCCTTGCGATCGGTCTGCTGGGCCCGCCGCACGGCGTGCAGCACCACCTCACACGCAACCCGCTGTTCGTCCAGCAGGACGAACTGTTCACCCTCGCGTACCTCGGCGGCAGCCACCGACACGAGTTGTGGTGTTGGCCGAATCTTCGCAGACAGAAGAAGATCAGCTGACTCGGCACCGTCTGCTGGGGCCAGTAGCGAACGCAGAAGGTGAATGAAGCTCGGTCGCTGCCCGCCAGTGAACATCGCGAGGTTGGAGCTCGGGCTCACGGCGAGAGCTTCCTCGGTCGCGAACTCCGTGACGTAGGGAAGGAACGCAATACCCGAGATCCGCTCGGGACGGTCGGCCAGCGCCGCGTTGTACGACGCCAGATACGAGCAGTAGCCGCGCACCTGCTCGATCGGGTTGAGCAGAGGACGCGCGAGGCCGGGGACTCGGCACAGGTGCGCGATCTCTCCATCGGGCTCGACTTGCGACCACAGCTTCACTTCGACAACTACGTAGGACGGATCCCCGGTGACCGGATGAATTCCTGCCAGCACGAGGTCGGCCGACCGGTTGGCGAAGGGGAGGTCATAGTCGACCAACACCTCGACCTGGCCGAGACCGGCTTCCAGGAGAACGCTCAGAACTCCTGGAAGCCCGCGCTTCCACATGTGCCTCTCGGCCTGACTCGGCTGGTGCCCGCGGAGGAGCAGCGAGCCCTGCTCGACTGCTGACACGAGATTCCCGGACAGGGCCTGCGCAGCCAGGAGGGACGCGGGACCGCGATACAGCACTTGTCTCCTCCTTGCTACTGGGGCAGGCTTCGTGGATCGGCCGGCTGGGAGACAGTAACAAAACGGATGACGGGGGAGCAGCTTCGTTCATTTGGGAAGGGCCTTGAGGATCTCAGGCCTGTCCTTGGGATCGGAGTCGGCGAGTGCCTCGCTGGCGATCTGCCGGGTCAGTCGAGCCCGGACGATGACGCGGACGATCGTCGAGACAGCGAGGAGGGAAGAGCCAATGGCAGTGTAGACGGACAGCACGGAAGTCCTTTGGAGAGGCCACGTGTGTAGGCGCTCAGCGGCGCCGAACGTGGGCGATGCATGATGCCGGGTTGCCAGAGCCGGCGCACGGACCTGGCCTGCGCCACAGCTCACCGCTCAAATCTTCCGAAGACGGGAAGAGAACACCTGTGGCCGTGTCACACAAGGGGCGTAGAGCAGGACCTGATCTGGCGCGGCGCGTCCGGACATAGCCGAAGCGCTCGCGGACATGCGCGAGGGCAGCATGAAGGAACTCCGTTACGGGTGGGGGCATGTCCAGATATCGGAAGCCCGGCGGACCGTATGACTGTCTGTCACGCTAGCACGCTCAGATCGCGAATGCGGGGTTGTCTGCTGACCCGACGGGACAGTGCCGTCTGATCGCCAGCCCTGTCGGCGACGGTGGGAGCGAGGACGGGCATCGGCGCGGACCTTCCGGAGGGGGACACCGTGGAGGTCGACTTCGACGGGGCCGGGCGCGTCGTGGCGGTCGGGGTGCGTTTCGGACGGTCGCTGATCACGACGGAGGCGGGAGCTTTCCGCATGGACCAGGGGCCGTCAGCCGGTGGTGATCTCGGGGCCCAGGGCCTCGACGGCGTTGGTGAGGACGGGGGCTCCGACGATGTTGATGAGCAGGAGGCCCAGGGCGAAGGATTTCTGGGCATCCGTCATCGTGCTTCCGGCGAGGGACCTGACGGCCGTGCCGAGTTCCTGTTGTTCGGTGGCGGGGCTGTTCTGGAGCAGGCCGAGGCAGAAGGTCGGCAGGGCGAGGTGGGCCTTGGTGAAGGAGACGCCGTGCATGATGGCGGCGACCTGTCGGGACCGCTCGCGGGCCCGGGCCCGGTCGACGCCGCGGTCGGCGGCGGTGAGCAGGATGGTGAGCGCGGTGCTCGGGCCGACGCCGATGTCCTGCTGGCCGATCCGTACGGTGAAGAGCGAACTGCGGAAGAGCGCGAGTGATCCGAAGGCGGCCACCAGTACCTGGGTGGCGGCCACGCCGCTCGCTCCGGAGGCGCCGAAGGTCCAGTCGAAGGTGCGGGCGAGGTAGAGCGCGCTGCCGGCGGAGGCCGCGTTGATGGCGGCGTACGTCCAGGCGCTCGGCACCCGCAGCAGGGCGGCCGGCCGGTCGCGGTAGCGGGAGACCAGTTCGGCCAGGCCGACGAGCAGGGCCAGGCCGCAGGCGACCAGGTATCCGAGCACTGTCGCCTCCGGCGGGGTCAGCCGAGCCAGCGGGCGGCGAACCTGGTGCCGGACTCGGTCAGCCGGAGGGAGTCCTCGCCGTCCTGGGTCCGCACCTCCAGCAGCCCGAGGTCTCGCAGGACGATCACTTCCTGCGCCATCCGGAGGGCGCTGAACCCGAACCGCTCCCGCAGCCCGTCGACCGTGACGGGGCCGGAGGCCGCGACCGCCCGGAGCAACTCGGTGGCGCTGTCGGACAGCGGTGCGCCCTCCAGGGCGGCGCCCGACTGGACGGAACTCCCGGACGGGGGGCCCTGCGCGCTGGAGAGGAAGGAGCTCCACGGGTCGACGGAGTCGGGCTGCGTCACGTTGCTGCTCCCTCGGCGGCTGGGCAGGCACCTTCCCGCATTGTGCCACCCGGGTGCCGCGCGCGGTTACGGTCGCGCGCGGTCACGGTCGGGCGCGGGCGGGATCGGATCACGGGGCGGTGGGGCGAGGCGGGCCGGCTCCGATGCGGGTGCGGACGAGGTCGACCGGGCCGCTGAACCAGCCGAGCTTCTCCACCCACCAGGTGAGGCCGGCCGCCCGGTACGGGGCGACGACGAGCGCGTCGGCGGCGCGGTGGACGCCGGACGTCCGGCCCTCCATGACGACGTCGAACGGCTGCTCGGGGGAGGGCCGTTGGGCGCGGACGTAGGAGACCACGGCTGCCAGGTCGGCGGGGGGCATCATCTCGGTGTGACCCACCCCCGCCCGGGTGGGGAAGACGCCGTCCCAGTGCGCGGCCCGCCGCATGGGGCGTTGCGCGGGCCAGGTGCCGGCGATCCAGACCGGGATGCGGGGGCGTTGCGGGGCCACCGGCCGGAAGGTGAGGTCGGTGACCGTGAACCAGCGGCCCCGGAAGGTGAAGGGGCGGCCGGTCCACAGGCCGTCGAGGACGTCCAGGGCTTCGTCCAGCTTCTCGGCGCGCACCCGTGGGTCCGGGTCCTGGCCCAGCGCCTCGAACTCGGCGGCGGAGGATCCGAGGCCGGCGCCGAAGATCAGCCGTCCGCCGCTGAGGAGGTCCAGTGCGACGGTCGCGCGGGCGACTTCGGCGGGGTGCTTGAGGGCGAGCACGTTCACCATGACGCCGATGCGCAGGCGCTCGGTGTCGGCGGCGATCACGGCGAGGGTGGTCCAGGAGTCGGTGACGTGCTCGTCCGGGTGTTCCGCGACCTGGCCGTCCCAGAGGAAGAAGCCGTCCCAGCCGGACCGTTCCGCCAGTACTCCCAGTTCGCGGAGCAGCCGGGGGTCGGCGTACTCGCGCCGGTTGGGCAGTCCGACGGCGTATCGCAGCGGCTGCTGTGGCGTGGCGTCCATCGGTTGTCGCCTTCCTGGTGTCACTGGTCCTGGTGTCACTGGAGGGTCCTGGTGTCACTGGAACGACCGGTTCCACCTTCGATGGTGTCGGTTGTGCGCGGCCGGGGGCAACCGGAGCGGCACCGGTCGGTCGCAGCGGGTGGGCGGTCGCTCCGCAGGCCGGGGGACGACTACGGTGCTACGGTCCTTTGGGAGCCCGAAACGCCCGTGGCGGTTCGGATGCCCTCCCTGTCCGGCGGTGTCTCCTCGGCGAGACGGTACGCCGCCCTCCCTCCCACCCCCCCGGACCGGTGATCGACGGGACCGGTGATCACCGGGTCCCCACAGCCGGAACCGCTCGGCGGCGGTGGGGCGGAGGGCGCCTTCGACGCCGGCGAGGTCAGGCCCGCGCCGCCCGGGCCTTCCACACTTCGCCACCTCCCACACCTTCGCCACCTCCCACAGCCATCGCCTCCGGACGGAGAAGCGCGCCCGGAGGATCCGAAGGAGCAGTGATGTCCGAGAACAACGCGGGCCCGGTACCCGGTCCGCGGTATCTGATCAGCGTCGTGGTCCCGTGCTTCAACGAGGAGGCCGTCCTGCCCGCGACCTACGAGCGGCTGACGGCGGTGATGAGCCGTCCGGTCGGCCCCGACCACGAGCCGCCCGACCACGAACTGGTCTTCGTGGACGACGGCAGCACGGACCGTACCTGGGAAGTGCTGCGGGAGTTGGCCGCCGACGACCCCAGGGTCCACCTGGTGCGGTTCAGCCGGAACTTCGGCCATCAGTGCGGACTGCTGGCGGGCCTGCGCGAGGCGGCCGGCGACGCGGTGGTGATGATCGACGCGGATCTCCAGGACCCGCCCGAGGTCGTGCCCGAACTGGTGGAGCGGTGGCGGCAGGGCTGGCCCGTGGTGTCCGCCCGGCGGACCCGGCGGCAGGGGGAGTCCTGGTTCAAACGCGGGTCCGCCTACGCCTTCTACCGGACCCTGGACCTGCTGGCCGACCAGCCGGTGGCGCGGGACACCGGTGACTTCCGGCTGCTGGACCGCAGTGTGGTCGACCTGATCGCGACCCTCCCCGAGCGCAGGCTCTTCCTCCGCGGCCAGATCAGCTGGGCCGGCTTCCCGGAGACCACGGTGGAGTACGTTCGCCGGCCCCGGTCGGCGGGGCGGTCCAAGTACGGCATCGGCCGTCAGCTCGCCCTGGCGCACCAGGCGTTGATGAGCTGCTCCGCCGTTCCGGCGCGGCTCCCGGTGCTGGCCTCGGCCGCGGTGCTCGGTGCGGCGGCCGCCGGAGCCCTGACCGGCCGCGCGGCACCGCGGGGTACCTGGGCGCTGGGCGTCCAGTTGCTGTGCCTCGGTGTGCTGGCGGACTACGTGTTCCAGGAGTACGACCAGACCCGCGGGCGTCCCGTGTACCTGGTCCGCCAGACGGTGCCGGGCCGGTCCGCCGCACGGACGGAGCGAATGGAGCGAATGGAGCGGACGGAGCGAACGGAGTGGACGGAACGGACGGACGGAACGGAGCGGACGGAACGGACGGACGGAACGGAGCGGACGGAACGGACGGGCGGAACGGAACGGACGGTGCGAACAGCACGGACCGAGCGGCCGGAGCGGGCCGGGTGGACGACGCGGGCGGCGGCCTCGTGAGCGGCCCGACGGCGGCCGCGGCAGCGCGGGGCGGCCGGACCCCGGACCCGGCGCCCGGTGACGAGGTCCTGGTGATCGGCGGCGGGTTCACCGGTCTGGCCGCCGCCCACGAGCTGGCCCTGGCCGGGGTGGCCTGCCGGGTACTGGAGCGCGAGCCCTACGTCGGCGGCCTGGCGGGGTCCTTCGAGGTCGGCGGAGCCCGGCTCGAACGGTTCTACCACCACTGGTTCTCCTCCGACCTGGAGGTCCGGGGGCTGTGCGCGGAACTCGGCTGCTCCCACCTGCTCCAGCCGCACCGGACCCGGACCGGCGTCTACTACGCGAACTCGGTGTACCGGTTGTCGAGCCCGTGGGACGTGCTGCGTTTCGCGCCCCTCCCGCTGCCCGGCCGGGTCCGGCTGGGCTGGTCCGCGGTGCGTGCCCACCGGGTGAAGCACTGGCGGGACCTCGAGGACCTCACGGCCCGGGAGTGGCTGGTCGGGCTGAGCGGGCCGCAGGTCTACGAGACGGTCTGGCGTCCGCTGCTGGAAGGCAAGTTCGGCGAGTACGCGACCGAGGTCGGCGCCACCTGGATGTGGACCAAGCTCCACCTGCGCGGCGGCAGCCGGTCGCACAGCGGCCGCGAGGTGCTCTACTACCTGCGGGGCGGCTGTGCCGCACTGCTGGACGCGTGGGTCTCGCGGCTGACCGAACTGGGAGTGCGGATCTGTACGAACACCCCGGTGCGGCAGGTGCTCACCGACGAGCACGGGGTGTGCGGCGTCCGCACCGGGAGCGGCGTGCTGCCGGCACGGCGGGTGCTGGCCACCACGGCACCGGACCTGCTCGCCGGCTTCCTCGCCCCCGCCCCCGCCTCCGCCCCCGTCGGGCCGCCGCCGCATCCGGACGTGCCCGCCGTCCGCCGGCGGCTGTCCGAGATCCCCTACCTCGCCAATCTGTGCCTGGTGCTGCAGAACGACCGTTCCCTGTCCGACACCTACTGGCTCAACGTCACCGACCCGTCGTTCCCGTACGTCGGTGTCATCGAGCACACCAATCTCGAGGATTCGGACGCCTACGCCGGACGTCACCTGGTCTATCTGTCCGCCTACCTCCCGACCGGTGCCGAGCTGTACCGGATGGACGACGACGCGGTGTTCGAGGCCAGCCTGCCGCACCTGAGGAGGATGTTCCCGCAGTTCCGGCGCGAGTGGGTCCGGAGCCACCACGTCTGGCGGGCCGATCACGCCCAGCCGGTCATCACCCCGCACTACTCCGACCGCATCCCGGCGACGGAGACCGATGTGCCGGGGCTCTACCTGGCCAGCATGGCCCAGGTCTACCCCCAGGACCGGGGCACCAACTACGCCGTGCGGCAGGGGCGGAACGTCGGCCGGCTGATCGCCGACCGGATCCGGACCGCTCCCCGTACCGCACCCGATCGATCCATGACCGTCTGACGCCGGGCACGCCGTGCGCGGCGGGCGCGCCGGGTACGGCGGCACGGCGGCGCGGCGGCACGGCACGGGACCGGAGTCCGGTCCCGGGGAAGGGACGCCATGAACTCCCTCATCAGCACCGAGGACTGCGAGCGGATGCCCGTCGCGCGGGTGCACGAGCTCTACCGTCGTCATGTCAGCCGGGGCCAGGTGACCCTGCTCTCCGCCTTCGGATTCGGCCGCGACGCCGTGGACAGCGCCTCGGGCTGCTGGATCACCCTGCGGGACGGGCGGCGGGTCCTGGACTTCACCGGCGGGATCGGCGTGCTGAACCACGGCCACAACCACCCCCGCATCCTGGCCGCCCGCCGACGCTTCCAGGAACTGCGGCGGATGGAGGTGCACAAGAACTACTTCTCGCCGTACGTCGCCGCGCTGGGGCACAACCTGGCCCAGCTGCTGCCCGGGGACCTCGATGTCAGCTACTTCCCCAACTCGGGTGCGGAGGCCGTCGAGGGCGCCCTCAAGATGGCCTACAAGTACCACCGCGGCCATCGCGGCACGGTGCTGCACACCGACATCGCCTTCCACGGGAAACTGCTCGGCGCCGGAAGCCTGACCGCCTCGCCGGAGGTGCACTTCACCTTCCCGCGGATCCCCGGCACGGACAGTTTCGCCTTCGGCGACCTTCCCTCGCTCGAACTCGCCCTGGAACGGCACACCACGCCCGAGGGCGGGAGCGACGTCTACGCGCTGGTCCTGGAGCCCTTCAGCGCCTCCGCCCTCCGTGAGTGCTCCGAGGAGTTCCTGCGCGAGGCGCGCCGGCTGTGCACCGAGCACGACATCGTCCTGATCTTCGACGAGGTCTACACCTCCTGGGGCAGGACCGGTTCGCTCTTCCACTTCATGCGCCACCGCGGCCTGGTCCCGGACGTGGTGACCACCTCCAAGTCATTCGGCGGCGGCAAGGCGTCCATCTCCGGCTACGTGGCCAGGGAGCCGGTCTTCCGCCGGGCCTACGACTCGCTGCCCGACGCCACCCTGCACAGCACCACCTACTACGGATTCGGGGAGGAGACGGTCACCGCGCTGGAGGCCGTGGCGATCGCGGTCGAGGACGACTACCCGGCCAGGGCGCGCCACCTCGGCGAGCGGCTGCACCGCGGCCTCACCGCCCTCGCGGCCGGCCACCCGCACCTGATCGCGGAGGTGCGCGGCACGGGTGCTCTCCAGGGCGTCGTCCTGCGCCACGTTCCGGCCACTCTCGACCACGCGCTGAGGCTGCTGCCGTCCTCCTTCGCGCGCGACCCGCAGGCCGGGGCCAAACTGGCCACCGCCGCCGTGGTCGCCGCGCTCTACCGCGACCACGGCGTGCTCACCTACTACGGCTCCAACCACGACCTCCCGCTGATCGCCGCACCTCCCCTGGTGGCCGTGGACTCGGACCTCGACGTCTTCCTGGAGGCCCTGGACGCGGTGCTGGCCAAGGGCATGCCCCGCCTCCTCGCGGGCCTGGTCAGGGAGAAGGTCACCGCATGAGCGCCCCGGCGGCCCGTCCCGGGGCACCGGTCGAAGGGTTCCGTACCGCGCCGGAGCACCGTCACCCGCGCGGCCGGGAACGGCGGGTGCGGGGCCGGGAGCGGCGGGTGCGGGTCTGGGAGCGGCGGGTGTGCTCCGCCGGGCTCCCGCCGCTCTGGGCGGGGCGCTGTACGGTGCTGTCCGAACCCGCCCGCCGGGCTGCCGCCGTCCGGCACACGGCCGCCACACTGGCCGCCCTCCCGGGGCCGTACCGCTTGGTGTTCGCCCTGCTCATGCGGGTGTTCCCGGCGGCCGTCGTGCTCGCGGACCCGACCGGCCCGTTCCGGGGCGCCGCGGACCGGACCCGCCCGCGACGGGTCGCCGACCGGCTGTCCGCGGTGCCCGGCTGCGCCGAACTGCTCAGGGTGAGCCTCGCGTTGGCCCTGCACGGGGCGCTGGACGGTGCTCCGGACGGCGCTGTATACGGTCAACTGCCCGGTGCTCCGCCGGGCCCGCCGCCCGGCGCCGCGGAGGACCGCGCTCCGCTCGACCTGCCGCGCGGATCCGCCGCCGCACCGCGTCGGGGGCCGCGATGACCGGGGCCGTCCGTTCCGTCCGCTGCGACGCCCTGGTGATCGGCTCGGGGGCCGGGGGCAGCACGGCGGCCCTGGAACTCGCCGGCGCGGGCCGGGAGGTCCGCGTCCTGGAGGAGGGCCCGCGCGTGCCGCAGGCGTGGATCACCCGGGCGTCCCCGGCGGAGAACCTGCGTGTGCTCTACCGCCAGGGCGGTCTGCTGCCCATCCACGGCGCGCCCACCATCCCCTTCGGGGAGGGGCGTTGCGTGGGGGGAACCACCGTGGTCAACGGCGGGTTGTTCTGGCGTCCTCCGGAACACCTGCTGGAGGGCTGGGCGGCCGCGGGTGTCGACGGCTACCGGGCGCACCACCTCGCCCCCCACCTGGCCGAGGCGGAGCGGCGCCTCGGTGTCGTCGACCAGCAGCCCGGCGGGGGGAACCGCGACTCGGTGCTGCTGGCCGAGGCGGCCGACCGGCTCGGCTGGCGCTGGGCACCGGCCCGCCGGGTGGTACGGGGCTGCCGGCACGCCAACCGGTGCGTCACCGGCTGCCCCACCGGGGCCAAGCAGAGCATGCTGGTGAGCTACCTGCCCGCCGCCGAACGGCTCGCGGCGGTCGTCGAACCCGACACCCGGGTCGTCCGGCTCGAACACGACGGCACCCGGGTCACGGCCGTGCACGCCCTGCGCGACGGCCAACGGCTGCGCTACCTCCCGCGGACGGTGTTCCTGGCCGCCGGTCCGGTCGGCAGCGCGCTGCTGCTGCGGCGCAGCGCCATCGGGGGACGCGGCCCGGGCGGAGCCATCGCGTTCCACGTCAACTTCCGTACGGTGGCGCGGTTCGACGAGCCCGTCCGCGCCGGCGAGGGCACCATCTTCACGGCGCAGTTGCAGGAGTTCGCGGACCGGGGTGTGCGGGTGATGCCCGGGAACCTGACGCCGGGGTCGCTCGCGGCGGCGCTGGCCGCCCACCCCGCCGGGACCGTCGACCGGATGCTGGCCCAGTTGGACCGGGTCGCGGTCTACACCACCCAGGTGAGCGTCCGGGGCACCGCCCGGCTGCTGGCGGTGCCCGGCCTCGGCGCGCTGCTGCGGCACCGCCTGACCGCGAGTGACCGGGAACTGCTCCGCTGGGCCTTCCGGCAGACCGCCGAACTCCTCCTGGAGGCCGGCGCGGTCGAACTGCTGCCGCCCGGACCCGCCTGCCTGTCGACGGCCGCGCAGACGGCCGACTTCGCGCTGCACGGCCGGCCCGAGAGCTGGGACCTGATCTCGGTCCACGCCATGGCGTCCTGTCGGACGGGGCCGCCCGCCCTGGGCGGAGTGTGCGACCTCCTGGGGCGCCCGCACGGTTTCACGAACCTGCGGCTGTGCGACGCGAGCGTCCTGCCGGGGGCCACGGGCGTCAGCCCGCAGGAGACCATCATGGGCTTCTCCCACCTGATCACCGCCCGGTACCTGGAGCAGTCCGCCGGCGCCCGGGCCGGGGGCGTCTGAGGCCCGCCGGTATCTGAGGTCCGGGGCGTCCGGTGCCCGCCGCGAGGGGTCGGCGGTCCGGGCGCTTCCCGCGCGCGAAACGGATAGGTAATCCGTATCTGCTACGGTGACCATCAAACGGATAACCTATCCGCACAACAGGAACGGGTGGTGCCATGAAGCGGACCGCGGTCGTCACGGCGGGAACGGCGGGGATCGGACTGGAGACCGCGTTGGGGCTGGCGGCGGCCGGTCTCGCCGTCACCGTGGTCGGACGGGACCGGGTGCGCGGCGCGCACGCGGTCGAGCGGATCGACGCGACGGCGCCCGCGCACCCCGCCCGGTTCCTGGCCGCCGATCTGGCCTCGCTGGACGAGGTCCGCGCCCTCGCCGCCCGGCTGGGCGAGGACGGCCCGCCGGCCGTGCTGGTCAACAACGTCGGAGCGATGTTCCCCCGCCGGCAGGACTCGGTCGACGGGATCGAGGCGTCCTTCGCCGTGAACCACCTCTCGCCGTACCTGCTGACCGAACTGCTGCTCCCGGCCCTGCGGGCGGGCGCGCCCAGCAGGATCGTCAACGTCACCTCGGCCGCGGTCGGTGTCGCCAGGCGCACCTTCGAGGCCGTCGAACCGCCGGGCGGTTACTACGGCTTCCACTGGTACGGCCGGGCCAAGCTCGCCAACCTCGCCTACACCCTCGAACTGGCCCGGCGCCTCGACGGCAGCGGCGTCTCGGTGTTCGCGGCCGACCCCGGCGGCGCCGCGACCGACATGACCCGCGGCACCATGGACGACCCGCGCATCGTCTCGCCCGGACTCCGGCTGCTCTGGCCGCTGGTGCGGCGCAGGTTCGAGCGCTCCACGTCCGGCCCGGCCTCGCTGGCGGCCAGGTCGTCGGTCCACGCCGCCACCGCCCCCTCGCTCACCGGCCGGACCGGCATCGTCATCGGAGCCGGGGTGGAACCCGTGCCTCCCTCACGGGTCGCGGCGGACCCGCGCGTCGCCGAGGCCGTGCGCCGCCTCAGCGAGCGCCTCGCGCCCGTCGGGACGGTGTGAGCGGGCCCCGCACCGCACCGCGCCGGGTGGCGGATGAGTCATCCGGTTAGACTTCCCGGCATGACGACGGCTCCCCGGCGCAAGGACGCCGCCCGCAACCGGGAACGGATCGTCGCCGTCGCCCGGGGCGTGCTGGACGAGGGCACGCAACTCCAGCTCAACGACATCGCCCGCCGCCTCGGGGTGGGCGTCGGCACCGTCTACCGGCACTTCCCCACCGCCGAGGCCCTGCTCGAGACCGTGGCCGCCCCCGGGCTCGAGGCGCTGGCCGCCCACGGCGAGGCGGCCCTGTCCGACGAGGACGCGGCGCGCGCCCTCACCGGCTTCCTCGCCCGGACCGTGGAGGCGCAGGTCACCGACATCTCGCTGTCCGCCGTCACCGCCGCACCCGCCGACGCGCTGCCCCGTACCACCGAACTGCGGCAGACCCTGTCCGCCGTCGGCAGGCAGCTGTTCCAACGGGCCAGTGACGCCGGTGCGGTGCGGGCCGACGTCACGCCCGAGGACCTGGTGCCGCTGATGTGCGGCGTCGCCTACGCCGCGACCGTCCACGCGGCCCCCGCGGCCCGCGCGAGCACCGCCCGGCGGTATCTGGCGGCGCTGCTGGAGGGCGTGCTCGTCGACCCCGTCGCCCGGTAGCCGGCCCGCGGTCGGCACCGGCACCGTCGTCAGGACGGCGGCGGTACCGGCCACGGACGCTCCGGCGACGGTGCCGAGCGGGGGCGGACGGCCGCGGGCGGGGACGCGCGGCCGTCCGGGTCACTTGGCGAGGAAGGCGAGCAGCGCGGTGTTGACCTCCTCGGCGTGGGTCCACAGCAGGCCGTGCGGCGCGCCCTCGATCTCGACGTAGTCGGCTGCCGGCAGTGCCTTGTGGAAGACGCGGGCGGTGCTGTCGATCGGCAGGGTGCGGTCGCCGGTGCCGTGCAGGATCAGGGCGGGCACGTCGATGCGCGGGATGTCGCCGCGGAAGTCCGTGTACCAGGAGGTGGGGGCGGCCGAGGCGGCGTGGGCGCCGCCGCTCGCGGCGACGTTCCAGCTGTTGCGGACGGCCTCCTCGCTGATCCGGGTGCCGAGGTTCTCGTCCAGGTTGTAGAAGTCGTTGAAGAAGTCGGTGTAGAAGGCGTACCGGTCGGCCTTGGCGGCCGCGACGACGCCGTCGAAGAACTCCTGCGGGGCGGCGCCGTCCGGGTTGTCCTCGGTCTTGAGCAGGAACGGCTCCAGCGAGGCGAGGAAGGCGACCTTGGCGACGCGGGCCGAGCCGTACGTGGAGACGTAGCGGGCGACCTCGCCGGTGCCCATCGAGAAGCCGACCAGCACGGCGTCCCGGAGGTCCAGGGTCTCCAGCACGGTGTTCAGGTCCGCGGCGAAGGTGTCGTAGTCGTAGCCGGTCGTCGGCTGCGAGGACCGGCCGAAGCCGCGGCGGTCGTAGGTGATCACGCGGTGGCCGGCGTCCAGGAGGGCGGCGCTCTGCCGCTCCCAGGAGGCCCCGCTCAGTGGGTATCCGTGGATCAGGACGACCGGCTGCCCGGTGCCGTGGTCCTCGTAGTAGAGGTCGACGGAGGTGGTGTTCTCCTGGCCAACGGTGATGTACGGCATGGGTGTTCCCGTTTCTCTCGGACAGCGTTCGCGCTGTTGACGGCTTCACGCTAGGGGCCACTGCCGGGGGGCGATTGCCTCTGGGAGCACAGCCGGTCGTCCGAGAGCGCTCGGGGTCGGCCCGGGCCGGTCGGGCCGGCCTGTGCGCGGACCGGCCGGGTCGGTGCGCTGCGGGAACAGGCCGCCGGCCGTCGCGTTCCTACGCTGACCCGGTCCGGCATTCCGCCCCAGAGAAATCCCAGGAGCACCATGAGCGGCCAGCCGCGCCTCCACCGACACGGCCCGGAGATCCAGGAGTTCGGCACCGTCACCCGGCTGCCGATCGCGCTCTCGCACGACGCCCGGCAGTACTCCGCCCAGCGCCTCAACCGCGCTCTCGCGAACACCCAGTTCCTGTACGCGCTGTACAAGAAGTACCACTGGGGCATGCGCGGGCCGACCGCGTACCAGCTGCACCTGCTCTTCGACAAACACGCCCGGGAGCAGCTGGAGTTGGTCGACGCGCTGGCCGAACGGGTGCAGACCCTCGGCGGCGTCGCGGTGGGGGACCCCCGGCACGCCGCCGGGATCACCGATGTGCCGCGCCCGCCGGACGGCATCGAGGGGGTGCCGTCGATGCTCTCGCGGCTGCTCGACGCCCACGAGAGGGTGCTCGCCGACGTGCGCGACGCCGCGGCCCGCACGGCGGAGCTCGGCGACGACGGCACCCAGGACCTCCTGGTCTCCCAGGTGATCCGTACCGGCGAGACCCAGGTCTGGTTCGTCGCCGAGCACTTGGTCGCGACGCCCGAAGCCGGGGCGTGACCGGGGGCCGGGCCCGCCTCGTCGGCGGGTCCGGTCCGGTGTCCGGTCCGGCGTCCGGTCCGGCGCCCGGCGTGCGGTCCCCGGCACCGGGCCGGAGGCGTGCGGGGGTGCGCGGCCGGAACGGGCTCGGGCCCATGGGGGAGTGATCGCCCCATGGGCCCGAGCCCGTCGTGCTGCGCCCGCCTCAGTCGCGGTGCAGCGCCAGCCGGGTGGCCAGGCCGCCGCCGACGCCGGCGACGACGGCCGCGGGCAGGCACCACAGCGGCCAGTGCGCCAGGCCGAGGGCCCCGTCGGCCGACCACCGGCCGGGTCCGGTGGCGGTCAGGGCCGCGCCGATCGCGGTCAGGACGAGCGGGAACTCGTACCCGTCGTGCTGCACCCACAGCCCGTGCGGCCACTTGACCGTCACGGCGACGGTCATCACGCCCATCACGCCCGCGCCGGCCAGTGGCGTGAGCAGTCCGGCGGCCAGCATCAGCCCGGCCCCGATCTGGGTGCCGCCGGCGGCGAGCGCGGTGAGCTTCCCGCCGCGGAAGCCGTCGCCCCGGAACTCGGCGCTGCCGCCGTCCAGTCCGCCGCCGCCGAGGTGGAAGCTGACCTTCTGGACGCCGTGGCCCGCGATCAGCAGGCCGGTGACCAGGCGCAGCAGGAGAAGGCCCGTGTTCATGTCGGACTCCGTCGGGTCGTGGTGGTCCGTCAGCCGGCGGCGTGCGGGTCGATCATGGCGTGGGCGTAGACCAGGCCGAGGCCGTAGGCGCCGCCGTGCTCCTCGACCAGCTCGGTCACCGGGACGTAGGTCTCGGCCCGCGCCCAGTCGCGCTGGAGCTCGAGCAGGACCTGGATCCAGGTGACCGGCA
The DNA here is from genome assembly GCF_044748625.1 of Kitasatospora sp. NPDC089913. Classification (NCBI taxonomy): domain Bacteria; kingdom Bacillati; phylum Actinomycetota; class Actinomycetes; order Kitasatosporales; family Streptomycetaceae; genus Kitasatospora; species Kitasatospora sp. NPDC089913. The sequence goes on from NZ_JBIVGI010000020.1 coordinate 89,937, forward strand.
CGGCACCGGCGGCGGTCATCCGCTGCAGGGCGTGCTCGTGGGCCAGCGGGCTGACCCCGCCCGAGGCGTCGGCGACGACGTACACCTCGTAGCCCTGCTCCAGTGCGGAGAGGGCGGGCAGGACCAGGCAGACCTCGGTCCACAGGCCGGACAGGACGATCTTGCCGCGGCCGGTGGCCCTGACCGCCTCGACCAGGGCCTCGTCCTCCCAGGCGTTCATGGTGGTGCGGTCGATCACCTCCTGGTCGGGGAAGACGGCCTTCAGCTGCGGGAGGATCGGGCCGGAGAAGGACTCGGCGGCGACGGTGGACAGCACGGTCGGCACGTCGAAGATCCTCGCGGCCTTGGCCAGGCCGACGGTGGAGTTGATGATGGCGGTGCGGTCGCCGCTGCCGGTGCCGAAGAACATCTGCGGCTGGTGGTCGACGAAGAGCATCATCGCGTTGTCCGGGGTCAGCAGGTCCGGGCTCGGGGCGGCGTGGACGTTGGTGAGGTCGACCATGGTTCTTCTCTTCTCCGGAATGCTGGATCTCTTGGGAGCGCAGGGAACTGACACTGCGTAGGACGCCTGCCGGATCGGCCCGGCGGCTCGTCGACGACGTTAGTGCGCGACGGCCCGGCGGTTCTGCTCGCCAGGTGCCCGGGACTGGCCCGACAGCGCACGGCGGGCGGACTCCGGACCGGCCGCCGGCCGGAGTGCGCTGCGGGGCAACCGCCGGTGCGCTGAGGGGAATCCACCCCGCCGCCGGGTGCCTAGGTTCGCCGGGCGGCCCTCGAAACGGGCCGTCGGGCGGCCCCGGAGCGAGCCGTTCCGCGTCAGTCGTTCCGCGTCGGCCGTTCCGTGTCGGCGGCACCGTGTCGGCCGCTCCGTACGAAGGGACCCCCGTTGTCCACCATGCCCGTCGCCGGGATCCGCCCCGGCGCCCCCGAGCAGCCCGCCGACCTGGTCGTGCGCAACGCCAAGGTGTTCACCAACGACCCGCGCCGCCCCGGGGCCACCGCCGTGGCGGTCAGGGACGGTCTGGTCGGTGCGGTCGGCGACGACGCGGACGTCGCCCCGCTGGTCGGCCCCGGCACCCGGGTGGTCGACGCGCTCGGCCGCCGGCTCGTCCCCGGCCTCAACGACGCGCACCTGCACGTCGTCCGCGGCGGACTCAACTACGTGCTGGAGCTGCGCTGGGACGGCGTCCGGACACTGCGGGAAGCCCTCGCCGTGCTCAAGCTCCAGGCCGAGCGCACTCCGCCCGGTCAGTGGGTGCGGGTGGTCGGCGGTTGGTCGGCCGACCAGTTCGCCGAGCGGCGGCTGCCCACCCTGGCCGAGCTCAACGCCGCGGCGCCCGACACCCCGGTCTTCGTCCTGCACCTCTACCAGTCCGCCCTGCTCAACAAGGCCGCACTGCGGGCCGCCGGTTTCACCCGGGACACCCCCGATCCGGCCGGCGGCCAGATCGTGCGCGGCCACGACGGCGAGCCCACCGGCCTGCTGATCGCCGCCCCCGGAGCCCTGCTGCTCTACTCCACCCTCGCCAAGGCGCCCGTCCTGGACGAGGCCGACCGCCTCGGCTCCACCCGGCACTTCCTGCGCGAGCTGAACCGCTTCGGCCTCACCTCCGCGATCGACGCCGCCGGGGGCTTCCAGAGCTTCCCCGAGAACTACGGCACCGTCACGGAACTCGCCCGTCGCGGCGAACTGACCCTGCGCATCGCCTACCACCTCTTCCCACAGACCGCCGGGCAGGAGCTGGACGACCTCGCCCGCTGGGTCGAGACCGTGCGTCCGGGCGAGGGCGACGAGTGGCTGCGCCTCAACGGCGCGGGAGAGAACCTCACCTGGGCCGCCGCCGACTTCGAGAACTTCGCCGAACCCCGGCCGCAACTCGGTTCCTACGAGGGCGAGTTCGAGAAGGCAGTCCGACTGCTGACGGAGCACGGCTGGGGCTTCCGCCTCCATGCCACCTACGACGAGACCATCCGCCGCGACCTCGCCGTCTTCGAGAAGCTCGCCGCCGAGGGCCTCTTCCCGCAGGGCAACCGCTGGCTCTTCGACCACGCCGAGACCGTCACCCCGGACAGCCTTGACCGGATCGCGGCCCTCGGCGGCGCCGTGTCCGTGCAGAACCGCCTCTCCTTCCAGGGCGAGGCCTTCGTCTCCCGCTACGGTGCCCCGGCCGCCGCCGAGGCACCGCCGCTGCGCGCGATGCTGGAGCGCGGCCTCACCGTCGCGGCGGGCACCGACGCCACCCGGGTCTCCTCCTACAACCCCTGGGTCGCCCTGCACTGGCTGGTCTCCGGCCGGGCCGTCTCGGGGCGGCGCCTGGCCGCCCCGCACAACCGGCTGGGCCGCGCGGAGGCGCTGGAGCTCTACACACTCGGCGGCGCCCGGCTCACCGGCGAGGAGGACGTCAAGGGCCGTCTGAAGGTCGGGAGTTACGCGGACCTCGCGGTCCTGGACGCCGACTACTTCACCGTGCCGGAGGCCGACATCCCGCACATCGAGTCCGTGCTCACCGTCGTCGGCGGACGCATCGTCCACGCCGCCCAGGAGCACGAGGGCCTGGCGCCCGGGCTGCCCCCGGTGTCGCCCTCCTGGAGCCCGGTCACCCGCTTCGGCGGCTACCGGGCCACCCCCGCCCCCGGCCCGGCCGCCGGTGTCCGGCAGGCCGAGGGCGTCCTGGAGGCGGTGGCCGCCTCCGACGAGCAGCACGCCTGGCGTACGGCCCGCGGTCTCGCCGCCCCCGGGCGCCCCCGGGTGCCGCTGGATCCGTGCTTCCTCTGACGCGCCGCCGGTCCCGGCGCGGGCGGCGCCGGCCCGAGCCGGTGCCCCCGCCCGCAGTCCCCTTCCGTCCACAAGGAGCCGTCGTGGCCGTACCCGCAGCCGATTCCCGCACCGCACTCCCGCAGCCGTCCGGACCGCAGCCGTCCGGGCCGCAGCCGTCCGGACCGCAGATCCAGGACCGTCACCCGCTGGCGCTGGCCCTCTTCGGCCTCACCCTGGTCAGCGGCCTGATCGACGCCGTGAGCTACCTCGGCCTCGGCCACGTCTTCACCGCGAACATGACCGGCAACGTCGTCGTCATCGCCTTCGCCCTCGCCGGAGCCCCCGGCTTCTCCGTCGCGGGCTCGCTGACCTCGCTCGCCGCCTTCCTCCTCGGCGCGGGAGCGGGCGGCCGGATCGCGGCCCGGTGGAGTGCCGGCCGTCGCCCCGCCCGGCTGCGCGCGGTCTTCGGGTTGGAGGCCGCGCTGTACGGTGCGGCCGCCGCCGTGCTCTTCGTCCGCCCTCCCGAGGGGGCCGCGCAGTACGCGGTGACGGCGCTGCTGGCCCTGGCGATGGGCATGCGCAACGCCACGGTGCGGGGCCTGGGGATACCCGACCTCACCACCACCGTGCTCACCCTCACCCTGACCGGCCTGGCCGCCGACTCCCGGCTCGCCGGCGGCACCGCCACCCGGCAGCGCCGCCGGATCCTCTCGGTGGCCACGATGCTCGCCGGCGCGGCCCCGGGCGCGGTCCTGGTCCTGCACGGGCGGATCGCCTGGGCCCTGGTGGCGTGCGCGGTGCTGGTCGGCGCCACCGTGCTGCTCCACCGCGGGTGGGACGACGGCCCCGCCGGGTCCGCGCCGGGCCCCTCCGCGTGAGGTCCGCCTCCCCGTCCCCGGTCGGCTCCGGTCGGCCCCGTCGCCCCCGGTCGGCTCCGGTCGGCCGGAGGGCGACGGTTCCGGGCGCCGGCCGTCGCGGCCGGAGGGCGGCCGACCGGCACCCCGTAGAAGTGGATCCGGTGGTTCCGGCCGGCGGTAACCTTGGGTGCCCGGGCGGCGGGCGAGCGGACCCGAGGGAGCGGAACCAGTGTCGGCGGTCAGGCGTTTCCCGGAACCGGTCGGCCGACAGCGGGAGACCGAACTGCTGACCGCCGCGCTGGTGCAGGCCGTGGACGGCGCGAGCGGCTCCACCGTGCTGCTGCGCGGGGACGCCGGTGTCGGCAAGAGCACACTGCTGGCCCGGGTGGAGCGGGTGGCGCGCGAGCGCGGCTTCACGGTCCTGCGCGCGGTCGGTACGGAAGCTGAGACGGACCTCGCGTTCGGAGCCCTGCACCAGGTGTTCCGGTCGCTGCTCCAGCGGTCCGGCGCGCTGTCCGCGCACCAGCGGGACGCGCTGGAGAGCGCGCTCGGTGTCCGCTCCGGGACCCCGAGCGGCTTCGCCGTCGGGGCCGCCGCCCTGGTGCTGCTGGAGGAGGCGGTGCGGACCGCTCCCGTGCTGCTGCTCCTGGACGACCTGCACTGGGTCGACTCGTCGAGTGCGACCGTCTTCGCGTTCCTGCACCGGCGGTGCGCCGATCTGCCGGTGGTGATCGTCGGCGCCACCCGTGCGGACGGACCGGCCGCCCAGAGCTGGTCGGCGGAGTGCGTCGACGTGCCGGCGCTGCCCCGGTCGGACGCCGCTCTGCTGCTGGCCACCTACTGTCCCGGACTCGCGGCCACCACCAGGGAGCGCGTCCTGGCCGAGGCGGCCGGGAACCCGCTGGCGCTGGTGGAACTGCCGCGGCAGTTGGCGGACGCCCAGCAGCGCGGCGCCGCACCGTTGCCCGAACGGCTGCCGCTGGGACGGAAGCTGGAGCGGATGTTCGCCGAGCGGCTGGGGGCGGTGACACCGGAGGTCGGCCGGATCCTCCTGCTCGGAGCGCTCGCCGCCGGTCCGGAGTACGGGAGCGGCGAGTGGCTGCGGGCCCTCGCCGACGAGAACACGCTGGAGATCCTGGACCGGGTCGGGACGGAGGGCCTGGCCCGGCTCGACCCGGCCGGACAACTCGTCTTCCGGCACCCCCTGGTCCGCACCGCCGTCGTCGCCGCCGCCTCCGACGGCGCACGGCGGGAGGCGCACCGCGCGCTGGCCGACGCCCTGGCACCGGACGACCCCCGACGGCTGGTCCACGAGGCGGCCGCGGCGCTGCTGCCCGACGAGGACCTCGCGCACCGGCTCCAGGAGGCCGGCCGCGACCTCGCCCGGCGGGGCGGCGAGGCGGAGGGGGCGCTCCTGCTCGAACGTGCCGCGGCCCTCAGCCCCGGCGGCGCCGACCGGGTCCGCCGGCTCACCCGGGCCGCCGTGATGTCGGCCCGCGGCGGCCAGCTGCGCCACACCGCGGCCCTGGTGGAGGAACTGCGGACCACCGTCGTGCCGCCGGACATCGCCCCGCTGTTCTCGTACGCGGTGGTCTACGCCGACCAGAGCCACCACATCGACTTCGAGTCCTCCGCCGCGCTGCTGCCCGCGGCCCTCGACACCCTGACCGCGCCGGGCGCCGACACCTTCGACGGGCTGGTCGAACAGGCCTACTTCAAGCTGCTCCTGGCCGCCTCGTACACGGACGACCCCTGGGCCTGGCGCGCCCTGGAACGCCACCGGGAGAAGGTCTCCGAGGCGGGCCGGCTGTGCCTGCGGGCCTGGACCGACCCGGGACCGGACGTGGCCGCGGCCCTGCTGACGATGGCCGAGGGCATGACCGAGGAGCAGGAGGCCGGCGCGGCCTGGCTGCTGCTGTGGACCGCCTCGGCGCTCGACTGCCCGGAGGGCGACCTGTGGCAGCGGTTCACCGGACTGCACGGCTACGCCACCCAGGGCTCGGTCGCCAAGGCCAAGGCCCAGCAGGACTACCTGCTCGGACACTGGGACCGGGCGGCCGTCTGCCTGCGCGAGGCCGAGATCGCGGACGAGCTCGGCTACCACACCAACGGCCTGATGTTCCGCCAGTACTACGCGCACTTCCTGGCCGGCCGGGGGGACGAGGCCGGGCTGGCGGAGGTCGAGCGGGCCGTCCGGCCGCACGCGACCCGGGCCCGGATGCGGTACGTCCTGGACCGGCTGACCCATCTGCGGGGCCTGGTCGCGCTCGCCCACCGGCGCTACGAGGAGGCCTACGCGCACTTCTGCGAACTCACGCCGCCCGGGCACCTGCCCGGCGGCCCGCCCTGGCGTCACGCGCTGGTCCTCGACCTGGTGACCGCCGCCGTGCACACCGGCCGGCACCAGGAGGCGCGGGCCCACCTCGAGGCCGGGCGGCAGGCCCGCTCGGCCGGGATATCGGGCCGCCACGCCTTCCTGTGCGCCGCCGCCACCGCCCTGGCCGCGGCCGACGACGAGGCCGACGCCGCCTACCGCGCCGCGTACGCCGTCCCGGGCGCCGAGCAGTGGGCGTTCGAACTGGCCCGGCTCCGGCTCGCCCACGGAACCTGGCTGCGCAGGCACGAGCGGCCCGGGGCCCGGGAGGCGCTGCGCGCGGCCCACCAGGTGTTCCGCCGGCTCCGCGCCACGCCCTGGGCGGGACAGTGCGAGCGGGAACTGCGCGCCGCGGGCGACTCCGTGACCCTCCCGCAGGAGGGCCCGGCCGCCACCGGACCGGCCGGGCTGACCGCGCGGGAGCTGCGGATCGCCGGGCTCGCCGCGACCGGTCTGACCAACAAGGAGATCGGACGGCAGCTGCAGCTGTCGCCCCGAACCGTCGGGGCCCACCTGTACAGGATCTTCCCCAAGCTCGGCATCACCACGCGGGCCGCGCTCGCCCAAGCCATCGACGGCCTCTGACCTGCCGACGGAGCTGCGGGCCGGCCGGGGTGCCGGCCGGCCGAGGTGGGGGAGCCGCTGCCGCGAGTCGACGACGGCACGGTAGGCGCGGTGGTGGCCGACCAGTCGCAGGACGAGCTGCCGGGCCGCCGCCGCGGTGTCCGACCTGGTCGGCCCGTCCAGCAGGGGCGGGGTCACACACACCGCGAGCAGTACGAGGGCGGTGCCGGCGAGCAGGGGCCGGCGGCCGGGCGGGGGCACGGACCCTCCTGGCGGTCAGTGGGCGGACGCCCCGGACCCGGGCCCGGGGTGTGCCGGTTCGAGGGCGCTGTGGCAGACGGGGTGGGTACGGGCGCCGTAGGAGCGCGCGGCGACGACGAGGCCGATGCCCAGTCCGGCGAACGCCAGGCCGCCGAACTCGACCATCCAGGTCATCTGCGCGGTGCTGGTGAACGGCGCGACCGGTTCGAAGGGGGACAGCACGCCGACGGCGATGAGCGGGGCCATGACGGTGAGGACGCAGCCGTACATCGCCAGCGGGAGGCCGGTCAGCCAGGCCGGTACCAGCGGCAGCAGGCGCGGCACGCGTCGTCCGGCCAGGACGAGCGTCCAGCGCGGGAAGACCTGGCCCCAGACGTACAGCAGGCCCAGCAGCAGGAAGATCCCGACCAGGGCCGCCAGCACGGTGATGTCGATCCCCACCGACGCCGCGGCCTTCACCGGCCCCGAGGAGCCGGGGCTGATCGCCTCCTGCCACTCCTCGGCCGAGACGCCGAGGACGTCGCCGCCCAGCGTCCAGACGGTCTTGACGCCCGCCCACGGCAGGAGTCCGCACATCAGCAGGTACACCGCGGCCCGGGTCCGCCGCGGGGCGCGGGACGCGGCCGGGTGGGCGAGCGGCCCGTCGTCGGCGCCGGTGTGCGGCCTCGCGCACCGCGGGCAGTCGCCGCGCAGCCGGCGGCGGTAGGAGAGGGCGACCAGCAGCAGCAGTGCGGCCCCGGTGGTGTTCAGCAGCACCTGGGCCAGACCCGTGGCGCTCTCGACCCCCGAGAGCGTCACCAGCGTCACGAAGTACAGCGGCAGACCGCTCGTGCCCACGGCGAACAGCGGGAGCGCCACGGCCAGCACCGCCGCCACCGCGACCCGGCCGGCCCTGGCGAGCGGCCGGGTGGTGGCCAGGCAGGCGGCGCCGGCCAGGACGGCGAGGGCCGCCAGGGAGAGCTGGACCCCCGGCGCGTAGGCGGCGTGCTCCTTCCACTGCACGGTGGTGCGCGTCGCCGCCCAGGCGATCTCGACGGCGGCGTACAACGCGCCCCACAGGGCGGCGGCCGTGGGTGCCCAGACCGGCCAGCGGCGCCGCCACAGCATCCGCTCCGGGCCCGCGGCCCCCGGCCGGGGGACGTGTCCGGTCGTCGGACTCGCAGGAACAGCCACCGTGACCTCCGTACCTTCGGAATGCGCATGCACGTCAAGACTCCCCGCCGGCCGTGCCGGTCGCGTCCGCCGGGCGGACCGCCCGCCTCCCCCGCGCGGGGGAGGCGGGCGGTCCGGGGTCGGTCCGGGGGAGGATCACGGCGCGGTGCGCCTGGTCAGGGTGAGCGGCACCGAGGTGAAGCCCCAGACCAGGTTGGACTCCAGGCGCCGCGGCGCGCCGTGCGGCGTGGCGGTCGCCACCCGGGCCGTGAACTCCTCGAAGAAGATCGAGAGTTCGCTGGTGGCCAGCGCCGATCCGAGGCAGAAGTGGGTGCCCTGCGCGAACGCGAGGTGGCGGTTGGGCGTGCGGGTGACGTCGAAGCGGTCGGGCTCGGCGAACACCGCCTCGTCGCGGTTGGCCGCGGGCAGCCACACCGCCACCTGGTCACCGGGGCGGATCACCTGACCGTCCAGGACCGCTTCCTGCCGGGCCGTGCGCAGCACGTGCAGGGCCGGGCTGGTGAACCGCAGGATCTCCTGCACGGCGGAGGGGACCAGACCGGGATCGGCCCGCAGCAGGTCCCACTGCTCGGGCTGCCGGACGAGCGCCAGCAGTCCGCCGGTGGTGGCGTGGCGGGTGGTCTCGTTGCCGCCCGAGATGAGCCCGTTGCAGTTGAGCAGGATCTCCTCGTCGGTGAGGGGGACGCCGTCGACCAGGCCGTGCGCCATGGCGCTGACGATGTCGTCCTGGGGGTCGCGCCGCCGGAGTCGCAGCAGGTTGTCGTAGTAGACCAGGAGTTCGGTGTGCGCCTCGGCGACGGTGTTCCGGTCGGTGCGGTCGGCCTCGTCGGCGCCGAACGCGATCATGGTCAGCTTGAGCATGAAGTCCCAGTCGGCCCGGGGCACTCCGAGCATGTCGGCGATGACCGAGACCGGAAGGCGCGCCGCGACCTGGGTGAAGTCGACCTCGCCCCGATCGAGCGCGTCCTCGATCACCTGGACCGCGGTCAGCCGGATGTTGTCCGTCAGCCGCTTCACCATGCGGGGCGTGAAGGCGGAGTTGATGACCCGGCGGATTCCGCCGTGCCGGGGCGGATCGGTGACGATGAGCATCTTTCCGGCGGCGGCCGCGTTGGCCACCGGGTCGGCGTCGAGGCGCATTCCCCCCGTGGACGAGAAGGTGGTGCTGTCCTTGAGGACCTGGGTCGCCAGGTCGTGGCTCAGCACCGACCAGAAGTCGGCGGCCCCGGGGCGTCGGGTCAGGAACACCGGCCGGGTCCTGCGGAGGCTGCTCCAGACCTCCTCGATGCCGTCCTCCGTGTACCGGCGGGGATCGGACAGGTCAGGGGTGGCGCTGCCGAGCAGCGTGTCGGTCGTGTCGGGCATGTTTCCGCCGTTTCGTGCGGGCTGCGGGATACCCGGCGGGCCGCGGCACTCGACGGGCTGCACCATCCTGTTCCGCCCGGTCGGGTGCGGCCCAGGCTGCTTCGAATAATTGAGTGCGTGCCACCCCGGGCGGGCCGGGTGGGCCCGGCGCGGTTTCGATCCTTCGAAGTGGACTGCCCTCCCGGCCCGGTGGACGCCTAGGGTGCACGGGACCTGGGTGGCACGGGCGGGGAGCTGGTATGACGACGAGCGCAGGGACCGGCGGCGTCCGCGGTCCGCGATCCGCAGGACGGCGCCCGGGACGGCCGCGGGCCCGGACGGCGCTCGCGGCGGCGGGCTGCGCCGCGACGTTCGCGGCGGGCGCGCTCGCCCGCCGCCGCGTCGGCGGGTCCACCTTCCCGGGCGAGCGGCTGCTGCGGGGAGCGTCCGCGGCCGGCGCGCTGGCCCTCGGCGGACTGGCCCTCGGGACGGCCGCGGCGGCGCCCCGAGGTGTGCGCCGGGCCGCCGGACTCGGGGCGCTCGGCGCCGCCGCGGGGCTCGCCCAGGGCGGCAGTGCGGTGCTCTTCGACGTACTGGACGTCCTCTTCCGCCGGGCGACCGCGTCGGACGCTCCGGGTGCCCCGGACGCTCCGGAGGCTCCCGGCGTCGACCCGCGCCGGGTGCTGGCCCGTTCCCTCGCGCTCGCCTCGGCCGCGCTGACGGCGTCGGCCGCCGCGCGGCACGCGGAGCACGGAGCCGCCACCTGTGCGCGGTGCGGGCGCCCGGGCCCCGAGGGCGGGCTGCGGGCACCGTCGTGGAGCGGCTACGCGGCGGTGGCGCTGTCCCTGCCGTACCCGGTGGTCAAGCTCGCCTGGGAGTGCGGCAGCGATGTCGGGATCACCCGGCCCGAGCTGATCCACGGCCTCCGCGGGGGATGGGTGCCGGTCGTTCCGGCGCTGGTCGGGACGGTGCTGTCACTGGCCCTGGTGCGGCCCTGGGGGCGGGTCGTGCCGCGCCGGGTCCCGGTGGTCGGTGGCGCCCGGGTGCCGCGTCTCCTGGTCCTGGGGCCGGCCTCCTTCGGTGTGGCCCTGCTGTCCCAGGTGGGGCCGGCGGCGTTCACGGCCGGGGTGCGGCACTACTTCGGCCCGGGGAAGGCGTCCACCGACGACTTCGGGCTGCGGCCGTGGGTGCCGCTGACCTTCTACACGTGCTGGCTGCTGTGGGGTGTCGCGCTCGGCGCCGCCACCTGGGAGTACCACCGGACGACCGCGGGGTGCCCCGCCTGCGCGCCCGGGTGAGCACGGGCGGGTGAGCGCGGAGCGGGCCGCCCGAGGTGTCCGCGCGACGTAGGGCCGCCCCCGTGGCGCGGGGGCGGCCCTACGTTTCTCCGCGGGTCGGCCGGTCGGCGGGTCGGCCGGTCAGCCGGTCGGCAGGTCCGCGGGCCGGTCCAGGCGGACCATCAGGTTGAGCGGCGTGCGGGAGATGGGGCTGGGGATGTAGGGCACGTCCGGGCCCTCGGCGTGGCGCAGATCGGGGAAGCGCTCGAGGAGCCGGCCGATCGCGACGGCCGCCTCCATCCGGGCGAGCGGCGCGCCCATGCAGTGGTGGATGCCGTAGCCGAAGGCCAGGTGGCCGGTGGCGTTGCGGGTGACGTCCAGTTCGTCCGGGTCGGGGAACTGCTCGGGGTCGCGGTTGGCGGCGCCGAGCGAGAGCAGGACCGGCTGGCCCTTGCGGATGTCGACGCCCGCGACGGTGGTGGGCGCCCCGGCGATGCGGACGTTGGTGAGGAAGAGCGACGGGTCGAAGCGGAGGAACTCCTCGACGGCCGCGGGCAGCAGCGCCGGGTCGTTCTCGACCAGGGCCCGCTGGCCGGGGTTGCGGAGCAGGGCGCTCACGCCGTTGCCGATCAGGCCGACGCTGGTCTCGAACCCGGCGAGCAGGACGATGAAGGCGGTGGAGATGAGCTCCATCTCGGTCAGCCTGCCCTCGTCGGCGTCCCGGGCCTGCACCATCTGGCCGAGCAGGTCGTCGGTGGGGGTGGCGCGGCGCTCCTCGACGAGGTCCTTGATCACGTCGATGATGCGGTAGGCGATCTCCTCGCGGCCCTCGTGGGTGCTGCCGCCGGTGAAGTCGCGGGCGTTGCGGGACCAGTCGTGGAAGACGTCGCGGCGCTCCTCCGGGACACCGAGCAGCTCGCAGATCAGGACGAGCGGCAGCTGCCAGGCGAGGCCCTCCATGAGGTCCACCGGCGTACCGTCAGCGCCCTGCCGGGCGAGGCTGTCCAGCAGCCCTTCCACGGTCTCCTCCACGCGCGGTCGCAGGCGTTCGGTCTGCCGGGCGGTGAAGGCGCCGCTGAGGAGCTTGCGCAGGCGGGTGTGCTTCGGCGGGTCGGACACCACGGGGTGCTCGTTGTAGACGCGCCAGATGCCGCCCTCCTCGTCGGTGACGGGGTCGTCCTCCGGGTCCGGCTTCTGCCGGAGTACGGGGTCGAGGTGGGCCCGGCGGATGTCCTCGTAACGGGTGGGGACCAGCCAGCGGGTGCCGTCCGGCAGTTCGGCCCACCACACGGGCGACTTGGCCCGCAGGCCGGCGAAGAACCCGTACTGGTCCTGGACCAGCCCGGGGTCGATCAGCTGGAAGACGGGAACCCCGTCGGCGTCGGCGGTCGCGGGCTGCGGGTTCTCGGCCGGCGCGGTCGTTTGCTGCATCTGCTGTGCTCTCCTGCTTCTGGGTGGCTCCGGGCGGCTGCCGGAACGACGGCGGGGACGACGGCGGGGACGGCGACCCGGGTGGCTGCCGGGACGACGACGTGGACGGCTACCGGGAGCCGGACGGGCGCGGACACGCGCTAGCGCACCAGCACGTAGCCGTCGCCGGGCCGGTGGTCGCGCGAGCGGCGGAGGTCGGCCAGGACGAAGGTCCGCTGGAGCCAGCGGTCCAGGCCGTCGTAGCGGGGCCGGAAGGCGGTCCGGCCGTGCAGGGTCACGTGGTTGTCGACGATCGCCAGGTCACCGGGCAGCAGCCGCACGGTGCGGGACACTTCGTCGAGGGCCGCGGACAGTTCGGTGAGTGCCGCCCGGGCGGCCGGGGTCAGTCCGGTGGTGGCGGCGAAGTCGACCCGGACGTCCGGATCGGCCGATTCGCCGATCAGTACCGGGAGTTCCGGCACCGGGCCGTCGGCCGAGCCGAACGACGGCGGGGGCTGGGTGCTGAACTCCGGCCGGGCGAGGCACTCCCTGGCCGCGTCGGACAGCAGGGGCAGCGCCTCGCGGATCGAGGCCGTGCGGAGCCCGGCGACCCGGTCGTGGTCCGGGCGCAGGCAGAGCAGCATGACGTAGTCCGGGCGGTGCGGGTGGAAGGCGTTCTCGTTGTGCATCATCAGGTCCACCGACCCGGCATTGCCCTGGAACTCCTCCCGGCCCGGCACGGGGACGACGTCCTGGACCAGTGCGCCGGACTTCTCCGCCAGGAAGGCGGCCGGGTCGCCGAGCCCGCAGGCGGTCATCAGCAGCAGCGCGGCCGGTCCGGTGGTGGTGCGCTGTACGGAACCGGGGACCGCCGGGGTGGCCGGCAGCAGGCTCCCGTCCACCGGGAGTCCGCGCACCACCAGCACGCCGCCCGGACCGGAGTCGCGGCGGAACGCGCGGACGCGCTGCCGGAAGGTGCCGGGCAGGGACTGCCAGGCAGACCTGGCGGCGGCCACCCAGGCACCGTCGTCGACCTCGTCCGAGACCGTCCGCAGCTGCTCGGCGATCCGGCCGATCTCCGTCGATTCGGCCGCGGAGACCGTGAGGACGGCCTCCGGGGGCGCGAGCTGTACGGCGTTGAGCATGGTTTCTCCCAAGAGCCTAGGGTTGCGGTCGTCCCGCGAGCGGTCGTCGCGGCGCGCACCGGCCGCGCCGAGTGCGGGGCCGGTCGTCGTCCGGGCGTACCGGCGGGCCGGTCGTCCGGGACGCGGACACGTCGTTCTGCCGACCGCGCGGGACCGGTCCCCGGTCGGACAGCGGCGATGGAAGGGACACCGCCATGCTGGCCCAGCCGGCCCCCGCGGTCGCCGTCGTTTCCAAGACTTCAATACGTGCGCTCGGGCCCGTCGTACGGCGGGGGCACCGGCCCGGACCGCCGCCGCGGCGGTCGTCCGGGCCGGTGCCCCGTTCCTACTGCCCGTCGGCGGTCCGGGTCCTGCGGGCGTCCCGCAGGGACTGCGCGATCAGCGGACCGATCTCCGCCCAGGCGGCGGCCGTCGTCAGGTCGCTGTGGGTGTGGGCGAGGTCGTGGCCGACCACCCTGCCCTCGACGTACGGCTCCCACAGGGCCGGTGTGTTCTCGGATCCCTCCTTGCCCACCGTGGCGACGAACAGGAGCAGGTCGCCGCGGAACCGGTCCAGCGCGAAGTCCTGGGTGATCCGCGCGATGTTGGTGCCCACCCGGGCGAGCGCCTCGATGTGCCGCTCCTCCAGGCCGGCGACGGCGCTGTCGCCGCCGTCGAACAGGCTGCTGGCCCGGGCGAAGTCCAGCGGCTCCTCGCCCAGCTCGGTGAGGTCGTGGCCCAGGTGGGCCAGCAGCTGCCGGAGGACGTCCTCCGGCCGTTCCTCGACCACCTCGTGCCGGTTGATCACCGGATAGGCGTCGAGGACGGCCAGCGTCGCGACCTCCTCCCCGGCCTCCTGCAGCCGGGTGGCGATCAGGTGGCCGAGGAGGCCGCCGAGCGACCAGCCGGCCAGGTGGTAGGGGCCGTGCGGCTGGATCGCCCGGATCTGCTCCAGGAAGTCCTCCGCCATCGCGCTCAGCGACTCCGGCAGTGCCTCGTCCCGGGCCAGGCCGCGCGCCTGCAGCGCGTAGACCGGGTGCTCCGGGTCGATGTGGCGCAGCAGGCCCGCGTAGCTCCAGCTCAGGCCGCCGGCGGGCGGCAGGCAGAAGACCGGCTCGGCCGTGCCGGTGCTCCGCAGCGGGAGCAGCACGTCCATCGGATCGCCCTCCTCGCCGGTGGTGAGCAGTTCGGCGAGGCCACCGACGGTCGGACTCTCGAACAGCGCCACGATGCTCAGCCTGGTGCCGAAGGTGTGGTTGACCCGGTTGACCAGGGCCGCCGCGGTCAGCGAGTCGCCGCCGAGATCGAAGAAGCTGTCCCCGACCCCGACCCGGCCGACCTCGAGGGCCTCCGCGAACAGACCGCACAGCACCTCCTCGCGCGGCGTCCGGGGCGCTCCCCGGTGCAGGCTGCCCCCGTCGTCCGGCGCGGGCAGCGCCGGACGGTCGAGCTTGCCGTTCGCGTTGACCGGCAGCGCCGCGAGCGGCACGAACGCGGCCGGCACCATGTAGTCGGGCAACTGCCCCGAGACGTGCTTGCGCAGCACCATCGGGTCGGTCCCGGTGCCCTCGCGGGGCACCACGTAGGCCACCAGCCGGCGGCCTCCCCGGTTCGTCTCCCGCAGGACGACGGCCGCCTGGGCCACGTCCGGGTGGTCGAGGAGCACCGACTCGATCTCGCCCGGCTCGATCCGGAAGCCGCGGAGCTTGAGCTGCTGGTCGGCCCGGCCGAGGTAGCCGAGCCGGCCGTCGTGGGTCCAGCTGACCAGGTCACCGGTGCGGTACATCCGGCTGCCCGGCGTGCCGAAGGGGTTCGGCACGAACCGCTCCGCCGTCAGGCCGGCGCGGTTCAGGTAGCCGCGGGCCAGACCGGGTCCGCTCACGTACAGCTCGCCCGCCACCCCCGTCGGCACCGGCCGCAGCCGTGCGTCGAGCACGTAGACGGCGGTGTTGGCGATCGGCCGGCCGATGGTGAGCGGCGCCGTGGACAGCGGGTCGCTCATGGTGGCGCAGACGGTCGTCTCGGTCGGGCCGTACGCGTTGATCATGCGCAGCCGCGGTGCCCACAGGTCGACCAGGTGCTGCGGGCAGGGCTCGCCGGCGACCACCAGGGTGCGCAGCCCGGGCAGGTCCTCGGGCCGGATCGACGCCAGCACCGTGGGCGGGACGGTGGCATGGGTCACCCCGTGCCGGGCCATCACCCCGGTCAGCGTCGGGCCCGGCAGCAGTTCGTCCGCCGGGGCGAGCACCAGGGTGGCCCCGGCCACCAGGCTGGTCACGATCTCCGACACTGCGGCGTCGAAGCTCGGTGACGCGAACTGCAGGAGCCTGCTCCCGGCGTCGATCGCGAACCGCTCGATCTGGGCGGCGGCCAGGTTGCCGATGCCCCGGTGGGTGACCACGACGCCCTTGGGCCGACCGGTGGTGCCCGAGGTGTAGATGACGTACGCGGCGTCGTCCGGGGACGCTCCGGCGGCCGGGACGGGGGGTGTCGCGGGCTGCGCCGCCCACTCGGCCCGCAGCGCCGGGTCGTCCAGGACCAGCGTCGGTACGTCGGCTCCCACCTCCGCCAGCAGCCCCGCCGTGGCGGAGGTGGTGACGACCAGCGCCGGACGGGCGTCGGCCAGGACGAACGCGCGCCGGTCGGCCGGGTGGCGCGAGTCCACCGGCAGGTAGGCGGCCCCGGCCCGGGCGACCGCGAGGACCGCGACGACCGTGTCCGGCGTGCGCTCCAGCATCAGTCCGACCAGGGACCGCTCCGCGGCGCCGTGCCGGGCCAGCAGCCGGGCGAGCCGGTTGGCCCGCCGGTCCAGCTCCGCGTAGTCGAGCCGCTCGTCCCCGTGGACCACGGCGGTCCGGTCCGGGTTCGACCGCGCCTGCTCGGCGACGAGCTCGGACCACCGCTGCGGCGGTACCGGACGCCCGGTGGCGTTGAACCGCCGGACCACCTGGTCGAACCGGTCCTCGCCGAGCAGGTCGATCAGGCCGACCGGCCGGTCCGGGTCCGCGGCCAGGGCGCGCAGCCATTCCACCAGCTGGTCGACCAGGTCGGTCACGCTGCGCTCGTCGAACACGTCGGGCCGGTGGTCCACCCGCAGCCGCAGGGACGGGCCGCGCATCGAGGCGCACAGCGCCAGCGGGTAGTGGGTGGCGTCGCTGGTCCGGTCGTCGCTGACGTCGACCTCGCCGGGCTCCTCGCGCAGGCCCTGGGGCGGTGCCGGGTAGTTCTCGAACACCGTCGCGGTGTCGAAGAGTTCGCCGAACCCGGTGAGGCGCTGGACGTCGGAGAGCCGCAGGTACGAGTGCTCCGTCAGCTCGGACTGCTGCCGCTGGATCCGCCCGAGCAGGGCGATCACCGGCTCGTCCGGCTCCAGCCGCACGCGGACGGGCAGGGTGTTGATGAAGAGCCCGACCATGGTCTCGATGCCGGCGATCTCCGGCGGCCGGCCGGACACGGTGGCGCCGAACACCACGTCGTCCCGCCCGGTCAGCCGGCCCAGCAGCGAGGCCCAGGCGCCCTGCACCAGGGTGGCCATGGTCAGGCCGTGCCGGCGGGCCAGTGCGGCGAGCGCCGCGCTGAGCTGCCGGTCGACCTCGACGACCCGGCGTTGCGGCGCGACCGCCGCCCGCTGTCCCGCCGACGGCGCGAGCAGGAGGGGTTCCTCCAGCCCGGCCAGCGCCGTGCGCCAGGCCTGCTCGGCCTCGGTGCGGTCCTGCCCGGCGAGCCAGGTCAGGTAGCCGCGGTAGTCGGCCGGCGCGGGCAGCGTCCGGTCGTCGCCGCCGGTCGTGTACAGCTCGCCCAGTTCACCGAGGACCACCGGCATGGACCAGCCGTCGAGCAGGATGTGGTGGTTGGTGAGCAGGAAGCGGTACGCGTCCTCGGCCACCCGGATCAGCGTGAAGCGGACCAGCGGTGGACGGGCCGGGTCGAAGCGGCGGGTGCGGTCCTCGTCGACGATCCGGGCCACCTCGCGGTCCAGGTCCTCGCCGTCCAGCGCCCGCAGGTCGTGCTCGTACCAGGGCAGTGCCGGGTCCGCCACGACCACCTGCACCGGACGGGCGAGGTCGTCCTGCCGGAAGGCCACCCGGAGGTTCGGGTGACGGCGCAGCAGGGCCGTCGCCGCGGCCCGCAGGGCGTCCCGGTCGACACGGCCGTCCAGTGCCCAGAGGAACTGGACCGTGTACGGGTCCTGCTCGCCCTCGTCGTACTGGGCGTGGAAGAGCAGCCCCTCCTGCAGCGGCGTCAGCGGCAGTACGTCGGTCAGACCGGGCAGCTCGCTCTCCAGTCGCTCGATCTGGCGCTGGGTCAGTTCGACCAGCGGCAGGTCGGACGGCGTGCGGCCGGCGTTGCCGGGGCGCCGCAGCTGGTCGGCCAGCGCGCGCAGCGCCGCCACCCAGTCCTCGCAGAGCTCCAGGATCTCCTCGTCGGTGAAGAGCCCGTCCGGCCAGGTCCACATGCAGCTCAGCGAGGAACCGGCGGCGAAGTCGTCCGTCCGGGCGTTGATCTCCAGCGCGTGGGCGAACGGCCGGCGACCGTCCGCGCCGCCGTCGTACCGACCGGCCTCGAACGTCGGTTCGGTGACGACCGGCGCCGGCTCGCCCTCCGGCGCCGTGAAGCGGCCGAAGTAGTTGAAGGCGAGCTGGGGCTCGGCGCCGCCGGCCAGCCGCTCGGACGCCTCCGGGTCCAGGTACCGGAGCAGGCCGTAGCCCAGACCGTGGTCCGGGATCCGGCGCAGCTGCTCCTTGACCGCCTTGGCCGCCCGCGCGGTGGCCGGTCCGCCGGCCAGCGCCTGCGCGGTGTCCACGCCGGCGAGGTCGATCCGCACCGGGTACATGGCGGTCAGCCAGCCCACGGTCCGGGTCAGGTCGACGCCTTCGAGGACGTCGTGCCGGCCGTGGCTCTCCACCGCCACGAGCAGGTCGTCGCGGTCGGTGCCGCGCCACTTGGCGCGCCACCGGGAGAGGGCCAGGGCCAGGCCGGTGAGCAGGACGTCGTCGACGCCGCCGTGCACGGCCCGCGGCACGTCCGTCAGCAGTGAGGTGCTGAGGTCGGCGGGCAGCCGGACCTGGACGAAGCGGGTCGCGTCGACGGTGTCACGGGCCGGGTCGAGCGGCCGGAGGCCGAGCGGCGGCTCGGGGTCCCGCACCGTCGCCTCCCAGAGCCCGAGCTCGCCGCGGCGTTCGGCCGCGAGCGCGTGCAGTCGGGTCGCCCAGCCGCGCAGCGAGGTGCCGACCGGTTCGAGCGCGACGGGCCTGCCCTGCTCGGCCGCCTCGTAGGCCTCGAACAGGTCGGGCAGGAGCACCCGCCACGAGACGCCGTCGACGCAGAGGTGGTGCGCCATCAGCAGCAGCCGGCCGCCGTGCCCCGGTCCGGCGTCGAACCACACGGCCCGGAGCATGACGCCGTCGTCCGGCGACAGCGCGGCCATCGCCGCGTCGCGGTGCTCGACGATCACGGCCTCGAGCGCCGTGTCGTCCAGGCCGGCCGTGTCGACGCGGTGCAGCAGGTCGCCCGCGCGGACCGTCCCGGCCTCGGGGATGTTCAGCCGCCACGTCCCGTCGGTGCGGTCCAGCCGCATCCGCAGGGCGCCGTGCCGGTCGACCAGCGCCTGCAGCGCCCGCTCCAGCAGGTCCGTGCGGGCCCCGGCCGGGGCCGGCACGATCCGGGACTGGTGGAAGCCCTCGACCGGGCCGCCGTTCTCCCGCAGCCAGTGCACGATCGGCAGCAGCGGGACGTCGCCGGTCTCCGGCTCGTCGGCCGTGCCGGCCGCCGCGCCGTCGGCGGGCCGGGCCACCGCCGCCAGTTCGGCGACGGTCCGGTGCTGGAACACGTCACGCGTGCTGATCAGCAGTCCGGCCCGCCGGGCGCGGCTGACGAGCTGGATCGACATGATGCTGTCGCCGCCCAGGTCGAAGAAGTTGTCGTCGATGCCGACCGCCGGCAGGGCGAGGACGTCGGCCATCACCGCGCACACCCGCGCCTCCAGCTCGGTGCGCGGCGGCCGCCCGGTCGACGAGCCGGAGAACTCGGGCGCCGGCAGCGCGCGGCGGTCCAGCTTTCCGTTCACCGTCGTCGGCAGCGCCTCCAGTGCCACGAACGCGGTCGGCACCATGTACTCGGGCAGCCGCTGTTCGGCGAACGCCCTGACCGCGCCGACCAGTTCGCCGAGCCTGCGGGAGCCCAGCGGGTTGTTGACGTGCGTCGCGGAGCCCGGCCGGGCGGTCGACGGGTACAGCTCGGAGACCGTCTCCTCGTCGACGCCGAACACCGCGTCCAGCCGCCCGGGCGCGCCCGGGGCGTACGTGACGAGGACCGTCCGACCGCAGCGCCCGGCCAGCTCGTGGAGCTCCTCGGGGTGGATGCCCCGCTCCTCCGGGGCGTTCAGCGCGGACAGCGCCTCGGCGACCGGCCGTCCGTCGGCCAGTGCCCGTACGGCGGCCTGTTCGCCGGCCAGCCGGGCGTCCGGGATCCCGGTCACCCGGACCGGCAGGCCGTCGCCGGTCGCGATCCGGCGCTCCAGGTCCTCCGGGTTCAGGACCTCCGTGCCGTACCGCAGCCGCGGCAGCTCGCCGAGCGGGCGTGCTCCGGCCGGGGCCGTCCGCAGCACCACGTCGAAGCGGTGGCGGGTGAGTTCGGTGTCGCTGAGGCCCCGCTTGACCCGGACGTCCACGGCTTCGAACGCCGGGATCCGGCCGGGCAGCGCCGCGAAGTACTCCGGGTCGACCAGGAGTTCCTTCTCCATCATGATCGTCTGCTCGACCGAGCGGGACAGCTCCGCAGGGGTCTGCCGGCCGTTCCAGTGGAGCAGCCCGACCGCGGTCTGGAAGCCGCGCTGGGTGCGCAGGTTGCGCTGGTCGCCCAGGAAGACGGCGCCGCCCGGCACCAGCAGGTGCGACAGCGAGTCGAGCACGTCGGTCAGGTAGGCGGCGCTCGGGAAGTACTGCGCCACCGAGTTGATGACCACGGTGTCGAAGAACTCCCGGGGCAGGGCGTCCAGTTCGTGTGCGGCGCCGATCTCGAGCCGGACCTTGTCCGCCAGTTCGGGCCGGGCCTCGACCTGCTGCCGCAGGACGGCGATCGCCTCCGGGGAGAAGTCGATGCCCCAGTACGCCTCGCAGTCGCCGGCGAGCTTCGCCAGCAGCAGTCCGCTGCCGACGCCGATCTCCAGCACCCGGCGCGGGCGCAGCCCGAGGATCCGGGCGACCGTGGCGTCCCGCCACTCGCGCATCTCCTCCAGCGGGATGTCCTCGCCGGTGTAGCTGCTCGCCCAGCCGCTGAAGTCCTCGCCGAACTCCTCCGGCCGCTCCGCGCCGTACAGTTGCGCGTAGAGCTCCTGCCACTGCCCGATCTGCTCGTCGGCGGTGCCGTCGTCCCCGGCCGTCCCGGGGGAGTCCGCCGGCGGTGTCGCGTTCGGCACCAGGTAGGCCACCAGCTGGCGGTCGCCGGGACGGTCCTCGCGCACCAGGACGGCCGCCTGGGCGACGTCCGGGTGGCCGGCCAGGGCCGCCTCGATCTCGCCGGGCTCGATCCGGAAGCCGCGGATCTTGACCTGGTCGTCGGCCCGGCCGAGGAACTCGACCGCACCGTCGGCGTTCCAGCGCACCAGGTCGCCGACCCGGTACATCCGGGCGCCCGCCGGGCCGTGCGGATCCGCCACGAACCGTTCGGCGGTCAGCCCCGGCCGGCCCAGGTAGCCGCGGGCCAGGCCCGCACCGGCGATGTACAGCTCGCCGGGGACCCCGGCCGGGACCGGCTGCAGCGCCTCGTCCAGGACGAAGACCCGCATGTCGTCCAGCGGCCGGCCGATCGGGACCTGGGCCGGGATCCGGCCGGCGTCCTCGATCCGGAAGGTGGTGGCGAACGTGGTCGTCTCGGTCGGGCCGTAGCCGTCGACCACCACCAGCCCCGGGCAGGCCGTCATGACCCGCCGCACCGCCTCCGCGGGCACCACGTCACCGCCGGTCCACACCTCGGCGACGCCCGCGAAGCACTCCGGGGTCTCCTCGGCGGCGAGCCGGAACAGCCCCGCGGTCATCCACAGACCGGTGACCCGGTTCTCCTCGACCACCCGGGCGAGCGTCACCAGGTCGAGGTCGCCCCGGGGGGCGAGCACGACCTGGCCGCCGTTCAGCAGCGGCACCCACAGCTCGTAGGTCGACGCGTCGAACGCCTGCGGGGAGTGCATCAGCACCCGGCGGTGCGCCTGCGGGCGGAACGCCCGGTCCGAGGCGAGCGCGGTCACATCGGCATGGGTGATCCCCACGCCCTTCGGCACGCCCGTCGAGCCGGAGGTGTACATCACGTACGCGAGCTGCTCGGGGTGCACGACCTCGGGCAGCCGGACGTCCGGGGCCTCCCCGGGGTCGGACCGGTCCGACCCGGCGTCCACCACCAGGACCCGGGCGTCGTGCTCGCACTCCAGCGCCGGCGAGGCGGAGTCCGTCAGCAGGACGGAGACCCGGCTGTCGGCCATGATGTGGCTGCGGCGGGAGGCCGGGTAGCGGGGGTCGATCGGCACGTAGGCCGCACCGGCCCTGAGCACCGCCAGGATCGACACCACCAGGCCCGCCGAGCGCTCCTGGAACAGCGCGACCCGGTCCTCGGGCCGGACGCCCGCCGCCACCAGCCGGCGCGCCAGCCGGCCGGACTCCTCGTCCAGTTCGCGGTACGTCAACCGTCGGTCGTCGGCGGACACCGCGACCGCGTCCGGTGTGCGCGCGGCCTGCGCGGCGAACCGCGCGGTCACGGCGGCCGGCGCCGAGCCGGTCGCGGTGTCGTTCCACCGCCGCAGGACGGTCTGCCGCTCCTCGTGGTCGAGCAGGTCGATCGAGCCGATCCGCAGCCGCGGGTCCGCCGTCACGGCGGTCAGCAGCCGCTCCAGCCGCTCCACCAGGGTGGTGACCGTCCCGGGGTCGAACAGGTCGGCGCTGTACTCGACGAAGCCGTCGATGCCCGCGGGCGCCCCGTCGGTCCCGCCGAACTGCTCGGCGAAGCTGAGGAACAGGTCGAAGCGGGAGGCTCCGGTGAAGCCGTCCTCCGGGCTGAGGGTCAGGCCGGGCAGCTCGACGTCCTCCGCGACGGTGGCGTTCTGCAGCGCCAGCATCACCTGGAACAGCGGCTGGTGCCCGGCGGAGCGGTCCGGCCGGAGCACCTCCACCAGATGGTCGAACGGGACGTCCTGGTTGGCGTACGCCGCCAGCGCGGTCTCCCGGGCCCGGCCGACCAGCTCGGCGAACGAGGGGTTGCCGCTCAGGTCGTTGCGCAGCACCAGGGTGTTGACGAAGAACCCGACCAGCTGGTCGAGGGCCTCGTCGGTACGGCCCGCGATGGGGCTGCCGAGCGGAATGTCGTGGCCGCCGCCGAGCTTGCCGAGCAGGGCCGCGACCGCGGCCTGGAGCACCATGAAGGTGCTGGCACCCTCCCGCTGCGCCAGGGACCGTACCGCGGCGTGCAGTTCGGGCCCCAGCGCGATCGGCAGGCGCCCCCCTCGGTAGCCGGCCACCGGGGGGCGCGGCCGGTCGGTCGGCAGGTTCAGCAGGTCCGGCAGGTCGGCGAGGGTCCGCTTCCAGTGCGCGACCTGCCGGGAGAACAGGCTGTCCGGGTCGGACTCCTCGCCGAGCAGCTGCCGCTGCCACAGCGTGTAGTCGGCGTACTGGACCGGCAGCGGCTCCCACTGCGGGGCCCGGCCGGCGTGCCTGGCCGTGTACGCCCGCGACACGTCGTCGGCCAGCGGGCCCAGCGACCAGCCGTCGCCGGCGATGTGGTGCACGACCAGGACGAACACGTGCTCGGTCGGGGACAGCGCGAGCAGGGTCGCCGCGACCGGCGGCCGGGTGGTCAGGTCGAACGTCCGGCGCACGGCGGCGGCGGTCGCCTCCTCCAGCTCGTCGCCGGTCACCTGTCGGCAGGTCGGTTCGATCCGCGCCTCGCCGGGCTCGAGCACCACCTGCCGGGGCAGGCCGTCGATCTCCGGGAAGACCGTGCGCAGGCTCTCGTGCCGGCCGACGACGTCCTGGAGGGCGGCCGTCAGCGCGTCCAGGTCGAGCCGGCCGGAGAGCCGGACCACGAACGGCATGTTGTACGTCGGGCTCGGGCCCTCCAGCCGGTGCAGGAACCACATCCGGCGCTGGGCGAAGGACAGCGGAACCGCGTCGGGGCGCGGCTGCGGGCGCAGGGCGGGGCGGGCCGCCCCGGCCGAGTCCAGCTGCCCGACCAGTCCGGCGACGGTCGGGTTCTCGAACAGGGTGCGGATCGCGAGCTCCACCCCGAACACGGTCCGGATCCGGCTCATCAGGCGGGTCGCCATCAGCGAGTGGCCGCCGAGGTCGAAGAACCCGTCCGCGACGGAGACCGCGGTCCGCCCCAGGGCCTCGGCGAACAGGCCGGACATGATCTCCTCGCGGGGCGACCGGGGCGCGACGACCTCCCCGGCGGCACTGTCGGCCGGCACGGGCAGCGCCCGGCGGTCCAGCTTGCCGTTGGGCGTCAGCGGCAGGGCGTCCAGCCCGACCACGACGGACGGGACCATGTAGTCCGGCAGCTCCGCCGCGGCCCGGCGGCGCAGCGCGGCGGCGTCCACCGGCCGTCCGGCGGCCGGTACCGCGTAGGCCACCAGCCGCTGGTCGCCCGGCCGGTCCTCGCGCAGCACCACCACGGCCCGGGCGACGTCCTCGTGCCGCGTCAGGACGGCCTCGATCTCCCCCGGCTCGATCCGGAAACCGCGCAGCTTGACCTGGTGGTCCACCCGGCCCAGGTACTCCAGCTCCGACCCCCGGCCCCAGCGGGCCAGGTCGCCGGTCCGGTACATCCGGGTACCGGCGGCGAACGGGTCGGCGACGAAGCGCTCCGCCGTCAGGTCCGGCCGGCCCAGGTAGCCCCGGGCCAGGCCGGCCCCGGCGATGTACAGCTCGCCGGGCACGCCCGGCGGGACCGGACGCAGCCGCTCGTCCAGGAGGTGGACGTCGGTGTCGGTGATCGGGTGCCCGATGTGCGGGGTGCCCGCCCCGAGCTCCGCGGCCGTCGACCAGATCGTGGTCTCGGTGGGCCCGTACAGGTTGGTCACCCGGCCGCCCCCGGCGGTCAGCCGGCCGGCCAGCTCGGGCGGCAGCGCCTCGCCGCCGACCAGCTTGCGCAGACCGCGCAGGGCCGGGGCGTCGTGCTCGGCCAGCGCCTGCCACAGCGACGGGGTCGCCTGGAGGACGGTGGCTCCCGCCGCGGCCGCCAGCGCGAGCAGGGCCGAGGGCTCGCGCACGGTCTCCCGGTCGGCGAGGACCACGGCCGCGCCGGCCGCGAGCGGCAGGTAGAGCTCCAGGGCGGCGATGTCGAAGGACACCGTCGTGACCGCCAGCCACCGGTCCCCGGTGGTCAGCGGGAAGCGCCCGGCCATGTCGTGCAGGAAGTTCGCCAGCCCGCGGCGCGGGACCACGACACCCTTGGGCCGTCCGGTGGAGCCGGAGGTGTGGATGACGTAGGCGGGGTGCTCCGGGTGCACCGGAGCGAGCCGCTCGGCGTCCGTCCAGTCCCGGCCCGACCGTTCGGCCAGGACCGCCCGGGTCGGCGCGTCGTCCAGCACGACGACGGCACCGCCCAGCGGCAGTCCCCGTCCGGCGCCGGAGGTCACGCTCAGCGTCGGACGGGCGTCGGCGACGGTGTACGCGAGCCGGTCCTCCGGGAGTCCGGGGTCGAGCGGCAGGTAGGCCGCGCCGGACCGGAGCACCGCCAGCAGCGCCACCGGCAGCTCGGCGCCGCGCGGCAGCGCGACGGCGACCAGCCCGCCGGGCGCCGCGCCCAGCGCGACCAGGTGCCGGGCGAGCCGGGTGACCCGTTCGTCCAGCTCGCGGTAGGTCAGCGACTCGTCGCCGGCGCGGACGGCCAGGGCGTCCGGCACCTCCGCGGCGCGGCGGGCGAGCAGGGCGTCGACGTCCTCTGCCGGTGCCGTCCGGCGCGGTCCGGTGCCGGCGGCCCGGACGGCCGCGAGCTCCGTGGCGTCCAGCAGCTCCAGTGCGCCGACTGGTCGCCCGGGCTGCTCCACCGCGGCGGTGAGCAGCCGGACCAGCCGGGCGACCAGGGTCTCCACCCGGTCCCGGTCGAACAGGTCGACGGCGTAGCTCGCCGTGCCGGTGATCCCCGCCGGCGCGCCGTCCTCGGTGCGGTGCTCGGCGAAGGTGAAGGAGAGGTCGAACTTCTCCGTCTCCAGGTCGAAGCCCTCCGGCCGCACCTCCAGCCCGGCCAGCCGGCCCATGCCCCAGTCGGCCCGGTCGGCGTTCTGCAGGTTGAGGGCCACCTGGAACAGCGGGTGGCGGGACATCGACCGGCTGGGGTTGAGCGCCTCCACCAGCCGCTCGAACGGCAGGTCCTGGTGGGCGTACGCGCCCAGACCGGTGCTGCGGACCCGGTCGAGCAGCTCGGTGAAGGTCGGGTCGCCGGAGACGTCGGTGCGCAGCACCAGGGTGTTGACGAAGAATCCGACCAGGTCGTCGAGCGCCTCGTCGGTGCGTCCGGCGATCAGGCTGCCGATCGGGATGTCCTCGCCGCCGCCCAGTCGCGACAGCAGGGCGGCCAGACCCGCCTGGAGCACCATGTAGACGCTGGCCTGCCGGGTGCGCGCCAGCTCGTCGACCCGCCGGTGGACGTCGGCCGGGATCTCGATGTCGATCCGCGCGCCCCGGTAGCTCGCCACGGCGGGCCGGGGCCGGTCGGTCGGCAGGCCGAGGTCCTCGGGCAGCCCGGCGAGGGTCTGCCGCCAGTAGCGCAGCTGCTGGGAGATCTGGCTGTCCTCGTCGGCCTCGTCGCCGAGCACCTCGCGCTGCCAGAGCGCGTAGTCGGCGTACTGCACGGGCAGCTGAGGCCGGTCGGTCCCGCGGCCCTCGGCGCGGGCCCGGTAGGCGGCGGCGAGGTCGGCCATCAGCGGTGCCAGCGACCATCCGTCGGCGGCGATGTGGTGCATGGTGAGGGTGAGGACGTGCACGTCCCCGGCCACCCGGAACAGCCGGGGCCGGACCGGGATCTCCTCGGCGAGGTCGAAGCCGCGGCCGATCTCGGTGGCCACCGCCCCGGCGAGCTGCCCTTCGGAGACCGCGGTGACCTCCAGGCGAAGCCCGGTGTCGCCGGTGGGGAGCACACGCTGGACGGGGACGCCGTTCGACTCCGTGAAGACGGTGCGGAAGACCTCGTGCCGCTCCAGCAGGTCGTGCAGGGCCGCGGTGAGGGCCTCCCGGTCGAGGTCGCCGGTGAACCGCAGCACGATCGGCAGGTTGTACGCCGAACCGGTGCGCCGGTCGAAGCGGTTGAGGAACCACAGCCGCTGCTGGGCGTAGGACAGCGGGATCTCCTCCGGGCGCGGCATCGGTGCCGGCGCCCGGCGGCCCGTCCCGGCGCTGCCGAGCCGGGCGGCCAGGCCGGCCACGGTCGGGGCCTCGAAGACGGCGCGGATCGGCAGCTCCAGGCCGAAGGCGGTGCGGATCCGGCTGACCAGCCTGGTGGCGAGCAGGGAGTGCCCGCCCAGCTGGAAGAAGTCGTCGTGCGGGCCGACGTCGGGCACACCGAGCATGTCCCCGAACAGGTGGCGGAGGATCTCCTCCTGCGGCGAGCGCGCGGTGGCCGGGGCCTGGGCGTCCTGGCGGTGGGCGGGGGCCGGAAGGGCCTTCCGGTCGGCCTTCCCGTGGGCGGTCAGGGGGATCGCGTCGACGGTGACGAACAGCTGCGGGACCATGTACGCGGGCAGCCGCCCGGCGAGGTGCGCGGACAGCTCGGCGGCGGTCGGCGCTCCTTCCGTCGGTGCTCCGTCCGTCGGTGCTCCCTCCGCGGGCGCTCCGTCCGTCGGCACGATGTAGCCCACCAGGCGCTGGTCGCCCGGCCGGTCCTCGCGGACGATCACCGCGGCGGTGCGCACCGACGGGTGGGAGGTCAGCGCGACCTCGATCTCGCCCAGTTCGATCCGGAAGCCGCGCAGCTTGACCTGGTCGTCGCTGCGGCCGAGGTACACCAGTTCGCCCGAGCGGTTCCACTTGGCGAGGTCGCCGCTGCGGTACATCCGGCTGCCGGGCGCCCCGAAGGGGTCGGACACGAAACGTTCCGCGGTCAGCGCGGGCTGGTTCAGGTAGCCGCGCGCCAGCCCCCCGCCGGCGAGGTAGAGGTCGCCGGGCACGCCCTCGGGCACCGGTCGGAGCCCCGCGTCCAGCACGTACAGCCGGGCGTTCGGCTGCGGCCGGCCGATCGGCACCGGGCCGTCCGGCACCGGCTCGCCGGGGGCGATCCGGTACTCGGCGCAGTTCACCGTCGCCTCGGTCGGGCCGTAGACGTTGCGCACCGTCACACCGGGGTGCCGCTCGCGCCACTCGCGCAGCACCGCGCCGAGCAGCGCCTCGCCGCCGAGCAGCAGCTCGCCCGAGGGCGAGTAGCCGGCCGGGAGCGCGTTGAGCAGGGGCAGGTGGCTGGGGGTCGCCTTGAGGAAGGTCGCCGGGGCCCCGGCCAGCCGCGCGGCCTCGCGCGGCTCGGGGTCGGTGAGCGAGGCGAGGTCGACCCGGCCGCCGACCAGCAGGGGTGTGTAGAGGCCGGTGACGGTCAGGTCGAAGGACACCGGCGAGTGCACCAGCGCCACCCCGCGGGCCGCGTCGTACGCCCGGGTGGTGTGCGCCAGGTAGTCGCTGACCGAGCGGTGCTCGATCACGACGCCCTTCGGACGCCCGGTGGAGCCCGAGGTGTAGATCACGTACGCCGCGTCGCGCGGCGACAGCGGCCGGAGCCGCTCGGCGTCCGTGACGGGGCCGCTCGGGCGGGCCGACAGCTCCCGCACGGTGTCGGGCCGGTCCAGCAGGACGACGGGGGCGGCGCCGGACGGCAGGGCCGCGGCGGTGGCCTCGTCGCTGAGCACCAGCGCGGGGGACGCGTCGCCGAGCACGAGGGCGATCCGGTCGGCCGGGTTGGCGGGATCGACGGGCAGGTACGCGGCTCCGGCCTTGAGCACCCCGAGCAGCGCCGTGACCAGCCGCGGCGTCCTGGGCAGCGCGATCGCCACCAGGGAGCCCGGCCCGGTGCCGCCCGCGATCAGCAGGCGGGCGAGCCGGTTGGCGGCGGCGTCGAGTTCGGCGTAGGTCAGCGACTCCTCGCCGCGGACCACCGCGAGGGCGTCCGGGGTCCGCCCGGCCTGGGCGCCGAACAGCTCGTGCAGCGGCGTGGCCGCCACCTCGGCGGCGGTGTCGTTGTACTCCGTCAGGAGCCGGTCCCGCTGCTCGGCGGGCAGCATGTCGATGGTGTCGATCGGCTGGTCCGGGTCGCCGGCGGCGGACCGCAGCACCCGGCCCAGGTACTCGGCGAAGCCCTCCGCCGTCTCCCGGTCGAAGAGGTCCGTGCTGCACTGGATGTCGCCCTGCAGACCGGCCGGCCGGCCCTGCGCGTCGAACTCCTCGGAGAAGCCGAAGCCCAGGTCGAACCGGGCCGCACCGAGGTCCACGACGTACGACTCGAGCTCCAGGCCGTGCATCTCGGTGGTGTAGTCCTGCAGGTTCTGCAGGTTGAGCAGCACCTGGAAGAGCGGGTGGCGGGCGAGCGAACGGGTCGGGTTGACCGCCTCGACCAGCCGCTCGAACGGCACGTCCTGGTTGTCGTAGGCGTTGAGGTCGGTCTCCCGGACCCGGTCGACCAGCTGACGGAAGGTCGGCCGTCCCGAGGTGTCGGTGCGCAGCACCAGCATGTTGGTGAGGAAGCCGACCATCTCGTCGAGCGACTCGTCGGTGCGGTTCGCGATCACGCTGCCGATCGGGATGTCGGTACCCGCCCCGACCCGGTGCAGCATCGTGGCCAGCGCGGCCTGCAGCACCATGTACAGGCTCGCACCGGTCTCCTGGGCCAGCGCCAGCAGCCGCTCGTGCACGTCGGGTTCGACCCGGAAGTACACCGGCGTGCCGCGGTAGCTCGACACGGCCGGACGCGGCCGGTCGACCGGGAGCGACAGCTCCTCGGGCAGCCCGGCGAGGTTCTCCTGCCAGTACCGGAGCTGCTCGGAGTAGACGCTCTCCGGGTCGTCCTCGTCGCCGATGACCTCCAGCTGCCACAGCGCGTAGTCGGCGTTCTGCACCGGCAGCGGAGCGAACTCCGGGGCCCGGCCCAGGCAGCGGGCCTCGTACGCCTGCGCGAGGTTGGTCGCCAGGGGGCGCATCGACCAGCCGTCACCGGCGATGTGGTGCAGCACGAAGAGCAGGACGTGGTCCTCCTCCCCGAGCTCGTACAGGTGGACGCGCAGCGGCAGCTCGGTGGTGAGGTCGATGCCCACCCGGACCGCGGCCTCCAGCCGGGCGTCCAGCTCCTCGGGCCGGGTCCGCACCACGTCCAGCGGCGGGCGGGCCTCGTCGACGGGCAGGATCCGCTGGTACGGCACGCCGTCGGCCTCGGGGAAGACCGTCCGCAGCGCCTCGTGCCGGGCGACCAGGTCGGCCAGCGCCTCGGCCAGCGCGGCGCGGTCCAGCGGCCCGGTGAGCCGGAGCGAGATCGGCATGTTGTAGGTGGCGCTCCGGCCGTCGAAGCGGTTGATGAACCAGAGCCGCCGCTGCGCGAACGACAGCGGGATGTGCTCCGGCCGCTCCATGGCGCGCAGCGCGCTGCGGCCGGAGCGGGCGCCGTCCAGCCGCTCGCCGAGCGCGGCGACGGTCGGGGCGTCGAAGACCAGGTGGATCGGCACCTCCACCCCGAAGGCGGCCCGGATCCGGCTGACCAGGCGGGTGGCGAGCAGCGAGTCGCCGCCGAGCGCGAAGAAGCTGTCGTCGATGCCCATGTCCGGCCGGTCGAGCAGGGCCGCGAACAGGCCGAGCAGCTGCTCCTCGCGCGGGTTGCGCGCGGCCCGGCCGGTGGTGGTGGCCTCGGGCGCCGGAAGGGCCTTGCGGTCGACCTTGCCGTTGGCCGTGAGGGGGAGCCGTTCCAGCCGCACGAAGGCGGACGGGACCATGTACTCGGGCAGTTCGGCGCCCAGCCGGGCGCGGACCGCCGCCTCGTCGAGCGTCGTCCCCTCGGCGGGGACGAGGTAGCCGACGAGCCGGGGCCGGTCCTCGTCGTCCCGGCGGGCCACGACCGTCGCCTGGGCGACGTCGGGCATCCGCGCCAGGGCCGCCTCGATCTCGCCGAGCTCGATCCGGAAGCCGCGGATCTTGACCTGGTCGTCGGCGCGGCCGGCGAACAGCAGACTGCCGTCGGGCCTCCGGCGCACCAGGTCGCCCACCCGGTACATCCGGCTGCCGGCCGGACCGAACGGATCGGCGACGAACGACGCCGCCGTGAGACCGGGCCGGGTCCAGTATCCGGCCGCCAGGCCCTCGCCGGCGAGGTAGAGGTCGCCGACGGTCCCGACCGGGACCGGGCGCAGCGAGCCGTCCAGGACGTAGGCGCGCATGTTGTCCAGCGGGAGGCCGATCGGCACGGTCCCGGCCGGCGGGTTCGCCGCGTCCATCCGGTGCGAGGTGGCGAAGGTGGTGGTCTCGGTCGGGCCGTAGGTGTCCCGGACGACCATCTCCGGGAAGCGCTCCAGGACCCGGCGGACCGAGGCCGCGGGCACCACGTCGCCGCCGGCGAGCAGCTCGCGCACCGGGGCCAGGCACTCCAGGTCCTCGTCGACCACGAGCCGGAACAGACCGGCGGTCAGGTGCAGCCCGGTCACCCCGTACTCGGCGACCAGCCGGCCGAGCGTGGCCACGTCCAGGTCCTGGGGCGGTGCCAGCACGATCCGCCGGCCGGTGAGCAGCGGCATCCACAGCTCGTAGTTGGAGGCGTCGAAGGCGTGCGGGGCGTGCATGAGCACCGTGCCGTGCGCGTCGCCGGAGAAGCACCGGTCGAGCGCGAACGCGACCAGGTCGCGGTGGGTGACGGCGACGCCCTTGGCCTGCCCGGTGGAACCGGAGGTGTACATCAGGTACGCCAGGTGTTCCGGGTGGCCCGCGACGACGGGGGCGGTGTCGGGCTGCTCCGCCAGGCGCGGCTCCCGGTCCACGACGATCGTCGGGACGCCGGAGCCCGGCGCGGCGGCCGCCGAGGCGGAGTCGACCAGGAGCAGCGAGGCCTCGGTCTCGGCCAGGATGCTCTCGTGCCGCGCCCGCGGCGCCCGGGCGTCCAGCGGCACGTACGCCGCGCCCGCCTTGAGCACCCCGAGCAGCGAGACGACGAGTTCGGGGGAGCGGCGCTGCAGCACCGTCACCCGGGAGCCGGTGCCCACGCCGGAGGCGCGCAGCAGGTGCGCGAGCCGGTTCGCCGCGCGGTCGAGCTCCCGGTAGGTGAGCCGGCCGCCCTCCCAGAGCAGCGCGGTCCCGTCGGGGTGGCGTCCGACCTGCTCGGCGAACCGGGCCTGCACCGTCGAAGCCAGCGCCGGAACCTCGACCGCGGTGTCGTTCCAGCCCGTCAGCAGCTGCTCCCGCTCGGCGCCGGTGACCAGGCGCAGCCGGGAGAGCCGGCGGTCCGGGGCCTCGGCCATCTGCGCGAGGACCGAGGCCGTCCGCTCCCAGAGTCCGGACACCGTCGCGGCGTCGAACATGGTGGCGCGGTAGTGCAGCCGCCCGGTGAGCTCCTCGCCACCGGCCCGCCCGTCCACGACGAGCGAGAGGTCGAACCTCTCCAGGCCCAGGGCGGCGTCGTCCGGTCGCACGACCAGACCGGGCAGTTCGAGGCCGGCCCCGCCCTCGCCCCGGACGGTGAGCGCGACCTGCGCCAGCGGGTGCCGGGCCGCGACGAGGTCGGGCTCGAGGCGGCGCAGCAGCCGCTCGAACGGCACCGGGCGCAGCCGCGCCCCGGCGGCCGTCCGGCCGGTGCGGGCCAGCAGTTCGGCCACGGTCGGGTCGGCGGACAGGTCGACGCGCAGCACGGCGGGGTTCGCCGCGAGCGAGCCGGCGCCGGCGGTGTGCGGTGCGGACAGCGAGGCGATCGGCAGGTCCTGGCCCGCCCCGAGCCCGCCCAGCACCACGGCGAACGCGCCGCGCAGGACCGTCTCCAGGTCCACTCCGGCCTGCTCGGCGAGCGCGGTCACGCTCCGCCGCCACGCGGCCGGCAGCCGGACCGGGACGCTCAGCAGGTGCTGGGAGTCCCGGACGGCCCGCGGCCGGTCGACCGGCAGGACGATCTCCTCGGGCAGCTCCGCGAGCTGCCCGGCCCACCACTCGACGGCCTCCTCGTCCACCGCGAAGGCGGTCGTGTCGTCCCAGCGCACCGGCTGCCCGGCGACCCTGGACCGGTAGGCGGCCGCCAGATCGGCCGCCAGCCTCCCGCCCGCCCAGTCCTCGCCGGCGATCCGGTGCAGCACTGTCAGCAGCACGGACTCCGTGTCGTCGACCCGGAACAGGGAGAAGCGGACCGGGATCGCGGTCGTCAGGTCGAAGCCCTCGGCGGCGGCCGCGGACACGGCGGTCCCGTCGAAGCCGGCCACGGGCAGGGCCGGGCGCGCGCTCGCCGGCGGCAGCACGGCCCCGGTCGGCTCGCCGTTGACCTCCGGGAAGACGGTGCGCAGCGCGTCATGGCGGGCGAGCACGTCGTGCACCGCGCCGGTCAGCGCCTCGTGGTCGAGGTCACCGGTGAGCCGGACGGCGAACGGGACGTTGTGGGTCGGGGTCCGGTGCTCGAAGCGGTTGATGAACCAGAGCCGGCGCTGCGCCCGGGAGAGCTCCACCGGCCGGGTCCCGTCCGCCGGGGCGGTGTCGGGGAGCAGCGCCTCGATCTCGGCGACCAGCGCCTCGGGGGTGGGGGCGTCGAAGACGACCCGGATCGGCACGTTCACGCCGAAGGCGGTGCGGATCCGGCCGACCAGCCGGATCGCGACCAGCGAGTGCCCGCCGAGCAGGAAGAAGTCGTCGTCGAGGCCGACCTCGGGCACACCGAGGACGTCGGAGAACAGTCCGCAGAGCATCTCCTGGTGGGGCGTCGAGGGCGCGCGGCGCGCCCCGCGGGCGGCCACCGGCTCGGGCAGCGCGGCCCGGTCCGCCTTTCCGTTCCTGGTCAGCGGCATCTCGTCGAGCAGGACGAAGGCGCTGGGCACCATGTGCTGGGGGAGCCGGTCCCCGAGGTGGCGGCGCAGGTCCTCGCCGTCCGCGCCCTCGGCCACCGCGTAGGCCACCAGCCGGCGGTCGCCGGGGCGGTCCTCGCGCACGACGACCGCCGCGTCCCGCACCGCGGGGTGGGAGCGGACCGCGGCCTCGACCTCGCCGAGCTCGATCCGGAAGCCGCGGATCTTGACCTGGTCGTCGGCGCGGCCGACGAAGGCGAGCTCGCCGGAGGCGGTCCACCGGGCCAGGTCGCCGGTGCGGTACATCCGGCCGCCGGCCGGGCCGAACGGATCGGCGACGAACCGCTCGGAGGTGAGCCCGGCGCGCCCCAGGTAGCCGCGGGCGAGCCCGGGACCGGCGGCGTACATCTCGCCGACCGAGCCCACGGGAACCGGGCGCAGCGCCCGGTCGAGCACGTAGACGCGGTAGTTGTCGATCGGCCGGCCGATCGGGGGCGTGCCGCCGTCCGCGGTCAGCGGGCCGTGCTGGGTCGCGAGCACGGTCACCTCGGTGGGGCCGTACTCGTTGAACATCCGCACCCGCGGCGCGAAGGTGGCGACCGTCTCGGCCGGCAGCGCCTCGCCGCCGGTCAGCAGCACGCGCAGCGTGTCGAGGCTGTCCTCCGGCATCGCGGCCAGCGGCGACGGCGGCAGCAGCACATGGGTGATCCGGCGCTCGGCGATCAGCTCGGCCAGGACCGGGCCGACGGTGAGCCGCTCCTCGGGCGCGGCGACCAGCGTGGCACCGCTGAACAGCGCCATCGACAGCGACCAGTAGGAGGCGTCGAAGCTGTGGGAGGCGAACTGCAGCACCCGGTCGCCGGGGCCCACCGGGAAGGAGTGGCGCTGCAGGGCCGCGCCGTTGGCCAGGCCCTGGTGGCTGATCACGACGCCCTTCGGGCGCCCGGTCGAGCCGGAGGTGTAGATGACGTACGCCGGGTTGAGCAGGTTTGCCGGAGCGGTGCGTTCGGCGTCGGTCAGCGGGGTGTCCGCGGCGGCGGCGAGCGCCTCCCGGAACCCGGCGGAGTCGATCAGCAGCTGTTCGGCGCCCGCGGCCCCGGGCAGCAGCGGTGCGGCGTCGGTCGTGGTGATCACCGCCGTGGGGGCGGAGTCCTCGATGAGCAGGGCGACGCGTTCCCTGGGGTACGCGAGGTCCACCGGGACGTGGGCGGCCCCGGCCTTGGCGACGGCGATCACCGACAGCACGAACTCGATCGAGCGCGGCAGGGCCAGCGCGACGATCCGTTCCGGCCCGATCCCCCGGGCCGCCAGCAGCCGTGCCATCCGGTTCGCCCGCGCGTCGAGCTCCGCGTAGGTCAGCGAGGCCGACTCGAACTCGACCGCCACCGCGTCCGGTGTGCGGGCCGCCTGGGCCTCGAAGAGCTGTGCCAGGGTGGCCGGTTCGACCGGGCGGGCGGTCTCGTTGTTCCGCACCAGGACCCGGTGCCGTTCGGCGGGGTCCAGCAGGTCGATCCGCCCGACCAGCTGCTGCGGATCGGCGACCAGGGCCTCCAGCAGCAGCCGGGCCCGGTCCAGCAGCGCCGCGGTCTCCTCGGCGGTGAACAGGTCGGGCTGGTAGCTGACCCGCAGGTGCAGCCGGTCGCCGGGCAGCGCGATCAGGGTGATCGGGAAGTGGCTGTAGTCGGTGCTGTCGGACTCGAGCACCTTCAGTCCGGTGCCGGGCAGGCTCTCGGCGTTGTGGTCGACCGGGAAGCTCTCGAACACGGTCACCGTGTCGAACAGATCCGCCCCGCCGGCCAGCTGCTGGACGGCGGCGAGCCCCAGGTGCTGGTGCGGCAGCAGCTCCGACTGCTCGGCCTGCAACCGGGTCAGCAGGCCGACGAGGGGTTCGTCCGGATCGATCCGGACCCGCACCGGCAGGGTGTTGAGGAAGAGGCCGATCATGTTCTCGACGCCGGGCAGCTCCGGCGGGCGGCCGGAGACCGCCGTCCCGAAGACCACGTCGTCGCGGCCGGTGAGCTGGCCCAGCAGCAGGCCCCAGACGCCCTGGACGACCGTGTTCAGGGTGATGGAGTGACGGCGCGCCAGGTTGGTCAGTGCCGTGGTCAGCGAGCGGCTCAGGTCCGTCGTGGCCCGCTCCGGCACCAGCAGGGTGCGGCCGGGCTTCACCGGCCGCGCGACGGTCCCCTCGTCCAGGCCGTCCAGGGCCTCGCGCCAGGCCAGTTCCGCGGCCGGCTTGTCCTGCTTGGCCAGCCAGGCCAGGAAGTTGCGGAACGGGGGCACCGTCGGCAGGCCGCCGTCGTCCGTGCCGCCGCGGGCGTAGAGCGTGAACAGCTCGCTCAGCAGCAGCGGGATGGACCAGCCGTCCAGCAGGATGTGGTGGTGGGTGAAGAGCAGCCGGCAGCGCCGGTCGCCGAGCCGGATCAGGGTGAAGCGCAGCAGCGGCGGACGCCCGAGGTCGAACCGGCGGACCCGGTCCTCCTCGGTGATCCGCTCCGACTCGGCGGCGCGGGCCGCCCCGTCGAGTCCGGAGAGGTCGTGCTCCGTCCACGGGACCGGCACCTCCCGGAGCACCACCTGCACCGGCTGGGCGGAGTTCTGGTGCTGGAAGGCGGTACGGAGGTTGGGGTGGCGCCGCAGCACGGTGGCCGCCGCCGCCCGGAACGCCTCGACGTCCAGGTGGCCCTCGAGGTCCACGCTCAGCTGCGAGGTGTAGAGGTCGACGCCGCGGTCGTCGTAGAGGCTGTGAAAGAGCAGCCCCTCCTGCAGGGGAGTCAGCGGCAGGATTGCTTCAACTGCTGACGTGCTCATTCCGACACCTTCCAGTTCGCTTCGAACATCTTCAATTCGTCGTCGGACAGCGACACCAGCGACAGGTCGATCGCTCCGTCGTCGTCGGGGGCCGGCGGTTCGGCCCGGTCTTCGTCGGTCTCCGCCCCGTCGGTCGGCGTCGCCGCGGCCCCCTCGGCCGAGGAGGCGATCGCCGCCGCCGTCTTGTGCTGGAAGACGTCGCGTGCGGAGACGGCGACGCCCGCGGCCCGCAGCCGGCTGACCAGCTGGATCGAGATGATGCTGTCGCCGCCCAGGTCGAAGAAGTCGTCGTCGACCCCGACCGCGGGCAGGGCCAGGACCTCGGCCATCACCGCGCACACCCGGGCCTCCAGCTCGGTGCGCGGCGCCCGCCCGGTCGACCGGCTGGAGAAGGTCGGCGCCGGCAGCGCGCGACGGTCCAGCTTGCCGTTGACCGTCATCGGCAGGGCGTCCAGCGGCACGAACGCCGCCGGCACCATGTACTCCGGCAGCCTGTCCTCGGCGAAGGACCGCAACTCGGCCACCAGTGCGCCGAGTTGGCGGGACCCCAGCGGGTTGCTGACCTGGGCCGCCGGCTCCAGCTGCGCACCGGCCAGGTAGGTCCCGGCCAGCGTCGCGTCGTCGACGCCGAACACCGCGTCCAGCCGTCCGGCCGCTCCCGGCGCGTAGGTCACCCGCACGCCCAGGCCGCACCGGTCGGCCAGCTCGTGCAGTTCCTCCGGGTCGATCCCGGCGGACAGCTCGAGCAGGGCCGCCACCTCGGCGACCGGGCGCCCGTCGGCCAGCGCCTCGGCGGCCGCCAGCTCACCGGCCACCCGGGAGTCCGGGATGCCGGTGATCCGGAGCGGGCCGTCGTCGTACCCGGCCAGCCGGCGCTCGAGGTCCGCCAGATCGGGGACGTCCACGCCGTAGCGCAGCACCGCCGCACCGCTGACGTCGCGGGCCCCGGCCGGGGCCGTCCGCAGCACCACGTCGAAGCGGTGGCGGGTGAGCTCGTTGGCACCCCGGCCCCGCTTGACCTGGACGTCAACGGCCTCGAACGCCGGGATCCGCCGCGCCGCCGCCGCGAAGTACTCCGGGTCGACCAGGAGTTCCTTCTCCATCATGATCGCCTGCTCGACGGCGCGGGACAGCGCCGCCTCGTTCTGCTGCCCGGTCCGCTGGTTCAGCCGGATCGCGGTCTGGAAGCCGCGCTGGGTGCGCAGGTTGCGCTGGTCGCCCAGGAAGACGGCACCGCCCGGCACCAGCAGCCGCGACAGCGACTCCAGCAGGTCGGTCAGGTAGGCGGCGTCGGGGAAGTACTGCGCGACCGAGTTGATGACCACGGTGTCGAAGAACTGCTCGGGCATGCCCTCCAGTTCGTGCGCCGCGCTCACCGCCAGCCGTACCCGCCCGGCCAGTTCGGGCCGCGCCGCGACCTGCCGGCGCAGGACCCCGATCGCCTCGGTGGAAAAGTCGACGCCCCAGTAGGCCTCGACCCGCGGAGCCACCTTCGCCAGCAGCAGTCCGCTGCCGACGCCGATCTCCAGGACCCGGCGCGGGCGCAGCCCGAGGATCCGGGCGACCGTGGCGTCGCGCCACTCGCGCATCTCCTCCAGCGGGATGTCCTCGCCGGTGTAGCTGCTGGTCCAGCCGCTGAAGTCCTCGCCGAACTCCTCCGGCCGCTCGGCGCCGTACATCAGCTCGTAGACCTGCTGCCACTGGTCGACCTGTTCGTCCGCGGTGCCGCTCTCCGCCGGGGACGCGTCCGTGCCGGGCACCACGTAGGCCACCAGCTGCGGATCGTCGGCGCGGTCGGCGCGGACCACCACCACGGCCTCGTCCACTCCCGGGTGCCGGCGCAGCGTCTCCTCGATCTCGCCGGTCTCGATCCGGTAGCCGCGGAGCTTGACCTGGTCGTCGACCCGGCCCACGAACTCCTGGTTGCCGTCGGGGAGCCAGCGGACCAGGTCGCCGGTGCGGTACATCCGCTCGCCCGGGGCGGCGAACGGGTCGGCGACGAAACGCCCCGCCGTCAGGTCGCCCCGGTGGAGGTAGCCCCGGGCCAGCAGCCCGCCGGCGATGTACAGCTCGCCCGGCACTCCGACCGGGACCGGCTGGAGACGGTCGTCGAGCACGTACATCCGGGTGTTCCAGGCGGGCGGACCGAGGACGACCACGCCCGGACCGGGGTCCTCGCCGGGGGCGATCCGGTGGACGCTGCAGCCGACCGTGGTCTCGGTCGGGCCGTACTCGTTGTAGACGGTGGCCCCGGGGTTCCGGGCCCGCCAGCCCGCCAGCGCGGCGCCGGTCAGCGCCTCGCCGCCGGTCACCAGGTCCCCGCCGGGGGAGAACTCCGGCGGCAGCGCGTCGAGCAGTCGCAGATGGGTGGGCGTCGCCTTGACGAACGACAGCGGGTCGGCCGCCAGCGCCTCGACCGTGCCCCGGTCCTCCTCCATCGGTGCCACGTGCAGGCGCCCGCCGGAGATCAGCGGCCCGAACAGCGCGGTGACCGTGAGGTCGAAGGAGATCGGCGAGTGCAGCAGCGCCGTCCCGCCGCCGAGGGCGGGATAGGTGTCGGCGGCCCAGTCGAGGTACTGCAGGACGGACGCGTGCTCGACCAGGACGCCCTTGGGCCGCCCGGTGGAGCCGGAGGTGTAGATGACGTAGGCGGTGTTGCCCCGGCGCAGCGGCGCCGTCCGCTCCGGGTCGGACAGGTCGTGGCCGTCCCGGCCGGCCAGCTCCGCCGCCGTTCCGGCCGAGTCCAGCCACAGACGCGGCCGGGTGTCGTCCCCGGGCAGCTGGGCGGCGCCCTGGGCGGTGCAGAGCACGAGGGCGGGGTCGGCGTCGCCGAGGACGTAGCCGATCCGCTCCGCGGGGTGGCGCGGGTCGAGCGGCAGGTAGCCGGCGCCCGCCTTGAGCACCGCGAGCACCGCGAGCACCTGCTCGGTGGAGGCGGGCAGCGCGATCGCCACCAGGCTCTCCGGCCCGACCCCGCGCTCGACGAGCAGCCGGGCGAGCCGGTTGGCCCGCGTGTTGAGGGTGGCGTAGTCCAGCGTCCCGTCCGCGCCCGTCAGCGCGACGGCCTCCGGCGTCCGGGCGGCCTGCTCCTCGAAGCGGCTGACCAGGGTGCCGGTGGGGGCGGGGCGCGCGGTGTCGTTCCAGGCGACGAGCACCCGGTCGCGTTCCTCCTGGTCCATGATCGCGAGGGCGTCGAGGCGGCGGTCCGGGTCCTCGACGGCGCTCGCCAGCAACCGCACCAGTCGCTGCACGAACACCTCGACGGTCCGCGCGTCGTAGAGGTCGGTGGCGAACTCCACGGAGCCGTTCATACCGGCCGGGAGGCCGTCCGCGTCGTGCGTCTCGGTGAAGCCGAACATCAGGTCGAAACGGGCGACCTTCATGCCGACGAACGCCTCGCGACTCTCCACCTCGGGCAGCGCCAGGACGGGCGTGGCGTCGTTCTGCAGACCGAAGGCGATCTGGAACAGCGGCTGACGGGACGGGTCCCGCTCCGGCTTGATGGCGTCCACCAGCCGCTCGAACGGCATGTCCTGGTGGGAGTAGGCGTCCAGGTCGGTCCGGCGCACCCGGTCCAGCAGCTCCCGGAAGGTCGGGTTCCCCGAGGTGTCGTTGCGCAGCACCAGGGTGTTGACGAAGAAGCCGACCATGTTCTCGACGGTCTCGTCCGAGCGGCCCGCGATCGGGCTGCCCAGCGGCAGGTCGGTGCCCGCCCCGAGCCGCGTCAGCAGCGCGGAGAGACCGGCCTGGAGCACCATGAACACGGTGGCCCCGCACTGGCGGGCCAGTGCGGTCAGCCCGGTGTGCGTCGGCTCGTCCACGCGGAAGACGACGTCGTCGCCGCGGTAGCTGGGCACCGGGGGCCGCGGACGGTCGGTGGGCAGCGTGAGCTGCTCCGGGACCCCGTCCAGGGCCTCGGTCCAGAACCGGAGCTGACGGGCGAACGGGCTGTCCGGGCCGGCCTGCTCGTCCAGCAGTTCGTGCTGCCAGAGCGTGTAGTCGCCGTACTGGACCGGCAGCGGCTCCCAGGCCGGCTCCTGCCCGTGCAGCCGCGCCGTGTACGCGGTGGTGATGTCCTGGCAGAGCGGCCCCATCGACCAGCCGTCACCGGCGATGTGGTGCAGCACGATCAGCAGGACGTGCGTCTCGGCGTCGAGCCGGAGCAGTTCCACCCGCAGCGGTGGGTCGACCTCCAGGTCGAACAGCCGTCGGGCCGCCGCGGTCATGGCGGCCTCGACCCCGGCCTCGGTCACCGCGGTGACCGGCAGGTCGATCCGGACCTGTCCGGGATCGAGGATCCGCTGCCACGGCACGCCCGCCTCGTCGGGGAAGACCGTGCGCAGCGCCTCGTGCCGGGCCACCACGTCGGTGACCGCCGAGCGCAGCGCGGCGGCGTCCAGCGGCCCGGAGAGCCGCATCGCGATCGGCATGTTGTAGGTGGCGCTGCTGCCCTCGTACCGGTCGATGAACCACAGGCGCCGCTGGGCGTGCGACAGCGGGAGCCGCTCCGGCCGCTCCCTCGGGAGCAGCGGCGGGCGGCCGGCGGCCGCGCGGTCGAACCACTCGGCCACACCGGCGACGGTCGGGTTGTCGAACAGCACCCGGACCGGCAGCTCCGCCCCGAAGGTGCTGCGGATCCTGCTGGCCAGCCTGCTGGCCAGCAGGGAGTGGCCGCCCAGCAGGAAGAAGTCGTCGTCGACCCCGACCGCGGGCAGGCCGAGCACGTCGCAGAACAGGGTGCACAGCACCTGCTCGGTCAAGGTCCGGGGGGCCCGCCCGGCCGCGGTCGGCGCCTGCGGCGCGGGCAGTGCGGCCCGGTCGAGCTTGCCGTTGGGTGTCGTCGGCCATTCCGTGAGGACCACGAAGGCCTGCGGCACCATGTAGTCCGGCAGCGCGGCTCCGGCCGCGGCCACGACCGCGTCCAGAGCGAGGTCCGGTCCGGCCGCGGCCAGCAGGTAGGCCACCAGACGGGGGTCGCCCGGCTGGTCCTCGCGGACCGTGACCAGCGCCTCGGAGACGCCCTCGGCCCGGGCCAGCACGGACTCGATCTCCGCGGGCTCGATCCGGAACCCGCGCAGCTTGACCTGCTGGTCGACCCGCCCGAGGAAGTCCAGCTCGCCGTCGGCGCGCCAGCGCGCGAGGTCGCCGGTGCGGTACATCCGGGTGCCGGGCGCCCCGAAGGGGTCGGCGACGAACCGCTCGGCCGTCAGGCCGGCGCGCTGCCAGTAGCCGCGGGCCAGCGACGGGCCGCTGATGTAGACCTCGCCTGCGCTGCCCACCGGTGCGGGACGGAGCGCGGAGTCCAGGACCCGCACCCGGGTGTGCGGGACCGGGCCGCCGATGGACGGGCGGCCCTGCTCCAGCGGGCCGGTGACGGTCGCGCAGACCGTGGTCTCGGTCGGTCCGTAGGCGTTGACCATGACGCGGCCCGGGGCCCAGCGGGCGACGAGCTCCGCCGGGGTGGCCTCGCCGGCCACCACCAGTGTCTCCAGACCGGGCAGTGCCTCGTCGCCGACCGCTCCGAGCGGAGTGGGCGGGATGGTGGCGTGGGTGACCTCGTGCTCGGCGATCAGCTCGGCGAGCGCCTGGCCCGGCAGCAGCCGGTGCGCGGGGGCCAGGACCAGCGTGGCGCCGGTCAGCAGCCCCATGCAGATCTCCCAGACCGACGCGTCGAAGCTGGGCGAGGCGAACTGCAGCACCCGCTTGCCGGGCCCGGCCCCGAGCCGGACGGTGTGCAGGTCGGCCAGGTCGGCCAGGGCCGCGTGGGTGACCACGACGCCCTTCGGACGGCCGGTCGAGCCGGAGGTGTAGATCATGTACGCGGCCCCGGAGACGTCCGGGGTGCCGGCGCGGTCCGCGGCGAGGAGGCCGTGGTCGGGTTCGGCGTCGATCGCGGCGGCGACGTCGGGGTCGTCGAGCCGCAGTTGCGGCAGGTCGGCCACCGCGCCCACCGTGTCGGCGGTCGCGCCCGACGTGACGGCGAGCACCGGCCGGGCGTCCGAGAGCATGAACGCGATCCGGTCCTGCGGGTAGTCCGGGTCGACCGGCAGGTAGGCGCCGCCGGCCTTCGCCACCGCGAGGACCGCGACGATCCAGGACAGGGACCTGGGCAGGACCACCGCCACGAAGCGCTCGGGTCCGACCCCGCTCGCCACCAGTCGGCGGGCGAGCCGGTTGGCGTGCCGGTCCAGCTCCTCGTAGCTGAGCGTCCGGTCCTCCCAGCGCACCGCGGGAGCCTGGGGGGTCGCGGCGACCACCCGTTCGAACAGCTCGGCGAGCCGACCGGCCGGCACCGACGTGTCGGCGCCGGTGGAGAAGCGGCGCAGTTCCTCCTGCTCGCCCTCGCCGAGCAGCTCGAGCCGGCCCACCGGGTGCTCCGGCCGGACGGCGAACGCGGACACCGCCCGGGCCAGCCGGTCCAGCATCGCCCCGGCCGCCACCCCGTCGAGCAGGTCGGGCCGGTAGGTGATGCGCAGTTCCATCCGCTCGCCGGGGAACGCGTGGAAGACGAACGGGTAGTGGCTGGCGTCGGTGCTCTCGGCGGCCGTCACCTCCAGACCGGCGTCACCGAGGTCCGGCAGCGCCGACTGCAGCGGGAAGTTCTGGAACGAGACGACCGTGTCGAAGAGTTCGCGCCGGGACGCGGCCCGCTGGATGTCGGCCAGGCCGAGGTGGTGGTGCTCGAGCAGCGCCGACTGCCGCTCCTGGAGCAGCCTCGCGGTCTCCAGCAGGGTCTGGCCGGGGTGCACCGCGGCCCGCACCGGGACGGTGTTGATGAACATGCCGAGCATGTCCTCGACGCCCGGCAGCTCGGCCGGGCGGCCGGAGACGGTCGTGCCGAACACGACGTCGGTGCGGCCGGTGAGCCGGGCGAGCAGCACCGCGAGTGCCGACTGCACCACCGTGTTGAGGGTCAGGCCGTACCGGCGCGCGGTGGCCGTCAGGGCGGCCGTCGCCTCCGCGGACAGCTCGGTGGCCAGTCGGGACGGGATCACGACCTCGGCCGAGCCGGTGCCCGGCGCCAGCAGGGTGGGCCCGTCGAGACCGGCCAGCTCGTGCCGCCAGGCCCGCTCTGCGGCGTCCCGGTCCTGTCGGCCGAGCCACGCCAGGTAGTCCCGGTACGCGTGGGCCGGCCTCGGGGTGCGCGGGCCCTCGCGGTACAGCTCGAAGAGCTCGGCGAAGAGCATCGGCATGGACCAGCCGTCCACCAGCATGTGGTGGTTGGTGAACAGCAGCTGGTGGTGGTCGGCACCGAGCCGGACGACGGTGAAGCGCAGCAGCGGCGCGTTGTCGAGGTCGAAGCGGTGGCCGCGTTCCCGGTCGACCAGACGACGCAGCTCGGCGTCCCGGTCCCGCGGCGCACGCGCGGACAGGTCGACGTCCTCCCACGGGAGTTCGACGGAGTCCACGACGACGGCGACGGTGTCCCGCAGCCCCTCCTGCCGGAACTCGGTCCGCAGGTTGGGGTGCCGGGCCAGCAGCTCGCGCGCGGCCGCGCGCAGTCGGGCGACGTCCAGCGGTCCCCGCACGTCCAGGGTGAGCAGCGAGGTGTAGACGTCGATCTCACCCTCGCTGACCAGGCTCTGGAACATCAGGCCCTGCTGGAGCGGGGCGAGCGGCAGGACGTCGGCCAGCGCGGGCCGGGCGGCCTCCAACAGCTCCACCTCACGCATGGACAGCGACACGAGCGGGAAGTCGGACGGGGTCCGGCCGCCGGCCCCGGGGCCCTCGGCATGGGCGACGAGGGCGTCGACCGACCGCAGCCAGGACTGCGACAGCTGCTCGATCTCCCGCTCCGGGACCAGCTCGCCCGCCCACGTCCAGGTCGCGACCAGCACCGGACCCTCGGGCCGGTCCTCGGTGACCAGGGTCAGGTCGACGGCGTGCTCCAGCGGCATCAGCGGGTCGGCGCCGCCGATCAGGCCGGTGCTGCCGGCCGGCGCCCAGTCCCGGTCGCCCGTCCCGGCGGCGAAGCGGCCCAGGTAGTTGAAGCCCCACTCGGCGGAGGGCAGTTCCGCCAGGACCGGGCCGGTGCCCGGGTTGAGGTACCTCAGCAGGCCGTAGCCGGTGCCGTCGCCGGGCAGCGCGTTGAGCTGCTCCTTGACCCGCTTGACCGCCTGGCCGACGGACGGGCCGCCGAGCGGGACGTCCCCCCAGTCCAGCGGGCCGGGGTCGATCCGCACCGGGTGCTGCTCGGTGAACCAGCCGACCGTTCGCGACAGGTCGGCGCCGGCGAACAGGTCGTGCCGGCCGTGGCTCTCCACGTCCACCAGCGGGCCCTCCGCCGGCTGGCCCCGGTGGCGGCGCCAGTCGGCGACGGCCAGGGCGAAGCCGGCCAGCAGGATCTCGCTCACGCCGGTGGAGAAGGCCGCGGGCAGGGTGGTGAGCAGCGGCGCCGTCCGCGCCGGGGACACCGACACGGTGAGGGTGCGGGCGGTCGCGGCCACGTCCCGGGCCGGGTCCAGCGCGCGGTCGGCCACGGCGGGACCGCCGCCGCGGAGCAGGTCGGCCCAGACCGGCAGCTCCCGTTCCCGCTCCGGGGTCCGGGCCAGCTCGGTGAGCCGCGTCGCCCAGGAGCGCAGTGAGGTGCCCACCGCGGGCAGCGCCGGCTCACGGCCGGCCTCCAGCGCCTCCCAGGCGAGGCGCAGGTCCTCCAGCAGGATCCGCCAGGACACGCCGTCGACGGCCAGGTGGTGGATGCTCAGCAGCAGCCGCCCGGCGCGGTCGGGGCCCGCGTCGAACCACACGGCGTCGAGCATCGTCCCGGCCGCCGGCTCCAGGCGCGCCCGGGACAGCGGGAGTTCGGCGCGGAGCGCGGCGTCGAAGGCCTCGTCGTCCGCCCCGTCGCGCGGCAGCTCGACCGCGGTCCGGGACAGCAGTACGTCGGCGCGCACCGGGCCGCGTTCCCGGACGGTCAGCGTCCAGTCGCCGTCCTGCACGTCCAGCCGCAGCCGGAGCGCGTCGTGGTGGTCGACCACCGTCTGCAGCACCTCG
The DNA here is from genome assembly GCF_044748625.1 of Kitasatospora sp. NPDC089913. Taxonomy (NCBI): domain Bacteria; kingdom Bacillati; phylum Actinomycetota; class Actinomycetes; order Kitasatosporales; family Streptomycetaceae; genus Kitasatospora; species Kitasatospora sp. NPDC089913. The sequence continues at coordinate 134,853 of NZ_JBIVGI010000020.1, forward strand.
GCCAGCCGCTCCCGGTCGGCGCCGGTCGGCAGCGACAGCACGAAGGCCTGGTGGAAGCCGTCGACCGGTCCGCCCAGCTCGTGCTGCGCGCGGACGATCGGGGTCGCGGGCACCTCGCCGGCCGCGGCCGGGTCGTGGGCCGGCCCGTGCTCGGTGACCGCCGTCGCCCGGGCCGCCAGCTCGGCCACGGTGCGTCGGGTGAAGACGTCGCGCGGGCTGATCTCCAGCCCGGCGCGGCGGGCCCGGCTGACCAGCTGGATGGAGATGATGCTGTCGCCGCCGAGTGCGAAGAAGTCGTCGTCGACCCCCACCGAGGGCAGGCCCAGCACCTCCTGGAACAGCCCGGACAGCGTGTGCTCGGCCGGGGTGGCCGCCGGCCGCGAGGAGACCGCGGCCGCGAAGTCGGGCGCGGGCAGCGCCGCGACGTCGAGCTTGCCGTTCACCGTGAGCGGCAGTTCCGCGATCGGCACCACCGCGGCCGGGACCATGTACTCGGGCAGCGTCCGGACCAGGTGGGCCCGCAGTTCCGCCGGGTCCACCGGCCCGGCCGTGCCGACGGCGTAGGCCACCAGCCGGGTCACCCCGGGCGTGTCGGTCCGGGCCACCACCGCGGCCCGCGACACCGCGGGGTGCGCGGCCAGCGCCTGCTCGATCTCGCCGAGTTCGACGCGGTAGCCGCGGATCTTCACCTGCTCGTCGGCGCGCCCGAGGAACTCGATCCTCCCGTCCTCGGACCAGCGCACGACGTCACCGGTGCGGTACATGCGCCCGCCCGGTCCGAACGGGTCGGCGACGAACCGCTCGGCGGTCGACGCCGGCCGGCCGGCGTAGCCGCGGGCCACCTGCGGTCCGGCGAGGTACAGCTCCCCGGGCGCGCCCGGCGCCACCGGCTGGAGGGCGGCGTTGAGCACGTACGCCCGGCCGTTGCGCAGCGGGCCGCCGATCACGGGCCGCTCCGATCCGGCGAGCGGGTGCGACAGGGCGTCGACGGTGTACTCGGTCGGGCCGTAGAAGTTGTGGCTCGCCGTGGTCCGGGCGGCGCGCAGCCGGGCCCACAGGTCGGGGCCGAGCGCCTCGCCGCCGAGCATGAGCACCGCGGGCGCCGTGGCGGGGTCGTCGAGCAGCCCCGCGTCCAGCAGCTGGGCGGCGTAGGACGGGGTGATGTCGAGGAAGTCGACCCGCTGCGCCGCGACATGGGCCACCAGGGCCCGCGGATCGCGGCGCACGTCGTCGTCGACGATGTGGAGCTCGTGGCCGGCGAGCATCCACAGCACGCCGTCGAAGGAGGTGTCGAACGACAGCGACGCGGTCAGGGCGGCACGGAAGCGCCGTCCGCCCGCCGCCGCCACGGCCGGCTCCACGAGGTCGTGCCGGTGCGCGGTGAAGAGGTTCATCAGGCTGCGGTGCTCGACCGCGACGCCCTTGGGCACACCGGTGGAACCGGAGGTGTGGATGAGGTAGGCGAGGTTCTCCGGACGAGCGGCGGCACCGGGCTCCTCCGGGGTGCGGTCGTGCGCGGGGAGCGCGGCGAGTGCGGCGGTGGTCGCCGCCCCGTCCAGCAGCAGGAGGGGGGCACCGGACAGCGCCGGGGCGAGGGCCGCGGCCAGGTCGCGGGTGGTCACCACGACGGCCGGGGCGGTGTCGTCGATCGCGAAGCGGATCCGCTCGGCGGGCAGCGCCGGGTCGATCGGGAGGTAGACCCCGCCGGCCTTCATGGCCGCGAACACCGCGACCACCGCGTCCGTGCCGCGCGGCAGCAGGACACCGACGGTCCGCTCCGGTCCGACCCCGCGGCCGGTCAGCAGGCGGGCGAGCCGGTTGGCCCGGGCGTTGAGCTCCGCGTACGTCAGCGCGCGGTCCGCGCCGACCAGCGCCGTGAGGTCCGGCGTCCGGGCGGCGTGCTCCTCCAGCAGCCCGACGACGGTGCCGTCGGCCACCGGGGCGGCCTCGCCGCGTCCCCGGCCGAGGACCGCGGCGCGGTCGGCCGGGTCCAGCAGCCGGACCCGGCCGACCGGCTGCTCCAGGTCGTCGGCGAACTGCTCCAGGACGTGCACCAGAGCCGTCGCGACGTCCCGCACCTGCGCGGTCGTGAGCAGGTCGGTGCGGTGTCCGAGCCGCAGGCGCAGCGACTCGCCCGTCATCACGGCGATGCTCAGCGGGTAGTGGGTGTCGTCCCGGCCGTCGATGTCCACGACGCGCAGTCCGCCGTCGGCGGTGCTCAGCGACCCCGGTTCGAAGGGGTAGTTCTCGATCACCAGCAGGGTGTCGAACAGCTCGCCGACGCCGCCCAGGCGCTGCACCTCGGCCAGCGGCAGGTGCTGGTGGGGGGTCAGCTCCGCCTGCTCGCCCTGGAGGCGGGCGAGCAGCTCGCGGACGGTGTCGGCGCCGCCGAACCTGGCCCGGACCGGCAGGGTGTTGATGAACAGGCCCAGCATCGACCCGATGCCGTCGACCTCGGCCGGGCGGCCGGCGACGGTGCCGCCGAAGACCACGTCCTGGCTCCCGGTCAGGCCGCCCAGCAGGACCGCCCAGGCGCCCTGCACGAGGGTGCCGAGGGTGATCCCGTGCCGTCGGCCGGCGCGCTCCAGCGCGCCGGTGAGCGGGGTGCCGAGGTCCACCGCGAGTTCGGCGATGCCGCCACCGGTCGGCCGGGCGTCCCGGGTGGCGAGCCGGGTCGGGCCGGGCAGCTCGGCCAGTGCCTCGCGCCAGGCCTTCTCGGCCGCGGCCCGGTCCTGGTCGCGCAGCCAGCCGGCGTACGCGTGGTAGTCGACGGCGGGCGGCAGCGCGGCGGCGTCGCCGTACGCGGTGAGGATCTCGCGCAGCAGCAGCGGAACGGACCAGCCGTCCAGGAGGAGGTGGTGGTGGCCGAGGACGAGGCTGTGCCGGTCGTCCGCGGTCCGCACCAGGACGAACCGGAACAGCGGGGGCCGGCTGGGGGTGAAGCGCGGCTGGTCGGCCATGACGCGCTCCAGCCCGGCGGCGAGCGCCTCCCCGTCCAGGCCGCTGAGGTCCAGCTCCTGCCACGGCACGGTGAACGCGCGGGGCACGAACTGGACCGGGGCGCCCGACCCGTCCTGCCAGAAGCCCGCGCTCAGCTGGGGGTGGCGGCGCAGCGCGTGCTCGACGGCCCGGCGCAGCCGGGCGGGGTCGACCGCGCCCTCCAGCTCGAAACGGAACTGCACGGTGTAGGCGTCCGGCTGCTGGGTGTCGTACTCGGCGTGGAACAGCAGGCCCTGCTGCAGCGGGGCGAGCGGCAGCACGTCGGCCGGCGGACCGGTCTCGGCCGCCAGGGCGTCGAGGCGGCTCTGGGTCAGCTCCGCCAGCGGGACGTCCGCGGCGGTGACGCCGCCGCTGTCGGGCCGCTCCGCGTGCGCGGCGAGGCCCTCCAGCGCCTCGCGCCAGCGCCGGGTCAGCGCGGTCACGGCCTCCTCGGTCAGCACGCCCTGCGGCCAGGAGAGCACCGCGGTCAGTTCCGGTCCGTCGGCCCGCTCGTACGCCAGCACGTCGACCTGCAGGGCGTGACCGACCGGCATCGACGGGTCCTCGGCGCCGTCGAACCCGTCCAGGCCCGGCAGCGGGGTCCACGCCCGCGCGGTGCCGGTGGCGCCGAACCGTCCGAGGTAGTTGAACAGGATCTGCGGGGAGCGGTCGTCCGCCCCGCCGCGCAGGGTCCCCCGGGGGGCCAGGTGGCGCAGGACGCCGTACCCGGTCCCGGCGTCCGGGACGGCCCGCAGCTGCTCCTTGACCTGGCGCAGCGCCAGTCCGGCGGCCGCGCCGCCGGCGGCGAGTTCGGCGAAGTCCAGTGCGCCGAGGTCGAAGCGGGCCGGGAACAGTGTGGTCAGCCAGCCCACGGTACGGGTCAGGTCGACGTCGTCCTCGACGGCCTCGCGGCCGTGGCCCTCGAGGTCCAGCAGCACGGTGGGCCGCGAGCCGCGGCCCAGGTCGTGCCGCCACTGCGCGACGGCCGAGGTGAAGCCGGCCAGCAGGACCTCGCGGACGCCGGTGCGGAAGGCGGTCGGGACGGTGGCCAGGGTGGCGGCGGAGAGTCCGGCGGGCAGGGTGAGCGTCAGTCGGCCGCGGGTCCCCGCCAGATCGAGCCCGGCGTCCAGCGGGCGGTCGCCCAGCGGCTCGTCCTCGGTGTCCAGGACCTCGCGCCAGTAGGGCAGTTCGGCCTCCCGGGTGCCGTCGGCGGCCTGCGCGGCGAGCAGGCCGGCGAAGCGGCGCAGCGAGGTGCCGACCGGTGCGGGCCGCGGGTCCCGTCCCTCGCGCACGGCCTGCCAGGCCGCCGCGAGGTCGGGCAGCAGGATGCGCCAGGAGACGCCGTCGACCACCAGGTGGTGCAGCACGAGCACCATCCGGCCCGGCAGCTCCGGGCCGGCGTCGAACCAGACGGCCTGCAGCATCACGCCGTCGCGGGGCGCCAGGCGGTCCACCGCGGCCCGGGTCTCGCGCTCGGTCGCCTCGGGGGTCGGGTCCTCGCCGGGCGCGACCCGGCGCAGCCGGTCGGCCGCCGGCACCGCGCCGCGGGGCGCGACGTCCAGCCGCCAGGGGGCGTCACCGTCCGTCAGCAGTGTGGTGCGCAGGGCGTCGTGGCCGTCGACCAGTGCCTGGAGCGCCGCGGTCAGATCGTCGGCGCCGGCCCCGGCCGGGGTGGTGAAGGTCATCGCCTGGTGGTAGCGGTCGATCCGCCCGCCGCGCTCCTGGAGCCAGCGGACCACCGGGGTGGCGGGCAGCTCGCCGGTGTCGGGTCCGTGGTCGGCGGCCTCGGCCGGGCCGTGGACGGCCGCCGCGGCCAGCGCCTCGACGGTGCGGCAGCGGAAGACGTCGCGGGTGGTGAACCGGAGGCCGGCCCGCCTGGCCGTACCGACCAGCTGGATCGACAGGATGCTGTCGCCGCCCAGGGCGAAGAAGTCGTCGTCGATGCCGACCTGCGGCAGGTCGAGCAGCTCGGCGACGAGCTCGCACAACAGCGACTCCCGGGCGGAGCGCGGTGCCCGTCCGGACACCGCGGCGCTCAGGTCCGGTGCGGGCAGCGCCGCCCGGTCGACCTTGCCGTTCACCGTCAGCGGCATCACCGGGACGGACACGAAGGCGCTCGGCACCATGTAGTCCGGCAGTGCCGCCGCGGCCAGCCGGCGCAGCTCCGCGAGGTCGAACGGCTCGTCGGCGGCCGGCACCAGGTAGGCCACCAGCGCGGTCCCGCCGGGCCCGTCCTGGCGGGCGAGAACGGTGGCCCGGGCGGTGCCCGGGAGGGCGCCGAGCACGGCCTCGATCTCGCCCAGCTCGATCCGGAAGCCGCGGATCTTCACCTGGTCGTCGGCGCGGCCGACGTACTCGAGCGAGCCGTCCGGCTGCCGCCGGGCGAGGTCGCCGGTGCGGTACATCCGCTGCCCGGGCCCGGCGAAGGGCGAGGCCACGAACCGGCCGGCCGTCAGCCCGGGGAGCCCCAGGTAACCGCGGGCCAGGCCGGCGCCGGTCACGTAGAGCTCGCCCACGACCCCGGGGGGCGCCGGCCGGAGCGCCTGGTCCAGGACGAGCAGGCCGAGGTCGTCCAGCGGGCTGCCGATCAGGCTGCCGGAGGCGCGGGCGGCGAGGGTGCGGTCGAGCGCGAGGTGGCTGACGTGCACCGTGGTCTCGGTGATCCCGTACATGTTGACCAGTACCGGGGCGTCGTCGGCACGGTGGTCGTACCAGGCCGAGAGCCGGCCCAGGTCCAGGGCCTCGCCGCCGAAGACCACGTAGCGCAGGTCCAGCGGCCGGTCCGGCCGTTCCCGGTCGGCCCGGACGAGCTCGTGGAACGCCGAGGGGGTCTGGTTCAGGACGGTCACGTGCTCCTCGGACAGCAGCGCGAGGAAGTCCTCGGGGGAGCGCGACACGTCGAACGGCACCACCACGAGCCGGCCGCCGTGCAGCAGCGGCCCCCAGATCTCCCAGACCGAGAAGTCGAAGGCGAAGGAGTGGAACATGGTCCACACGTCCGAGGGCCCGAAGTCGAAGTGCCCGGCGGCGGCGGTGAACAGGCGCACCGCGTTGCGGTGGCTGACCACGACGCCCTTGGGACGGCCGGTGGAGCCGGAGGTGTAGATGACGTAGGCCGAGTTGTCCGGCGCGAGGCCGGAGGTCTCCGGGGCGGTGGACGGCTCCTCGGCCAGGGCGGCCGCGGTCGCGGGCGCGTCCAGGACCAGCCGCGGCACCTCGGACCGCTGCCCCGCGTCGGCCGCGTCGGCCGGGCCGTCCGCGTCACCCGCGGTCACCAGCAGGGCGGGGCGGGAGTCGCCCAGCATGAACGCCCGGCGGTCGGCCGGCGCGGCGGGGTCCATCGGGACGTAGGCGGCACCGGTCTTGAGCACGGCCAGGACCGCGACGACCAGGTCCAGCGAACGCGGCAGCGCCAGCGCGACGTTGCGCTCCGGGCCCGCGCCGTGGCGGACCAGGTGGTGGGCCAGCCGGTTGGCCCGGGCGTCCAGTTCGGCGTAGGTCAGCGTGGTGCCCGCGTACGTCAGTGCCGGGGCGTCCGGGGTGCGCCGGGCCTGCCGGGAGAAGAGGCCGGTCAGGGTCGCGTCGGCGGCCGGTACCCGGGCGGCCGCGGGGGCGGCACCGCCGGCGGCCGGGGAGGCGGCCGTCCGCTCGTCGGGGGTGGCGATCTCCAGCCGGCCGATCGGGAGGTCCCCGGCGGCCGAGGCGAGCTGCCGGAGTACCAGGCCCAGGCGCCGCCGGTGCGCGTCGACCTCGTCCTCCCGGTACCGGTCGGCGTTGCCGTCGACGTCGATGCGCAGCTCGGTGCCCCCGGCGCGGGTGTACACCACGACGGAGAGGTCGTCGGTCGGGCCGATCGACAGGTTGTGGACGGTGACGGGGTGCCCGTCGAAGGTCAGTTCGGCCGCGAAGGCCATGACGTTGACCTGGGGACCGACCAGGAGGTTGTCCCGGCCGCTGCCGCCGTGCTCGCGGCGCAGGTCCTCGTAGCGGTAGCGCTGGTGGCGCATGACCTCGCGCAGTCGTCCGGAGACGTGGTGCAGGGCCTCGTCGACCGTCATGGCGGAGCGCAGCGACAGCCGCAGCGGCAGCACGTTGGACACCATGCCCGGCGTCCGCAGGGCGGTGCGGCCCAGGCGGGTGGTCACCGGGATGCCGAGCGTGACCTCGTCGGTCCCGGCGGCGCGCTGCAGATAGACCGCCACCGCGGTGAAGACGGCCACCGGCCAGGCCACCGCGGCCTCGCGGGCCGTGTCGCGCAGCGCGTCCAGCTCGGCCGTGTCCAGGGTCATGGTGCGCCGCACCTTGGTGCGCGGGAGCGCGGCCGGTCCGGTGCCGAGCGAGGCGGGCGTCGGCGCGTCGGCGAGCTCGCGGGCCCAGAACGCGCGGTCGGCCTCGAACTGCTCCGACGCCCGGTAGGCGGCGTCCGCCCCGACCAGCTCCGCGAGCGGCAGGAACGGTTCGGCGGCCTCCTGCGGGGTGTCCGCCGCGTTGTAGAGCTCGGCGACGCGCCGGGCGACCGCCGCGACCGTGAAGCCGTCCGCCACGAGGTGGTGGTAGTGGTGGAACCACAGGAAGCGGTCCGGTGCCAGGGCGAACAGCACGGAGCCGAAGAGCGGGTCGGTGCCCGGGTCCAGGGGGGTGTCCAGCACCTGCCGCATCCGGCGCTCGGCCGCGGCCCGTGGATCGGCTTCCCGGCACAGGTCCACCACCGGGAGGGGCCGGTCGGCCGCCGGTCCGACGACCTGCCGGGGGCCGTCCGGGCCCGCCGTGACCCGTACGCGGAGCGTCTGCGCCTCGTCCAGCGTCTGCCGGACCGCCCGTTCCAGTCGGGGGGCGTCGACCGGGCCGGCGATCTCCAGGTACTCGCCACCCTGGTAGGCCGTGCTGAAGGGGTCGAGCTGCTGGGCCTGCCAGATGCCCGACTGTGCTGCGGTCAGCGGAAGTTCAGGCCTCGAGCGATCGGCCGGCCGGTCGTTCGCGGTGCGCTTCGAGGTCTCGCTAGGCACGGTACGTCCCCTTCTGCAATGAACAGGATGATGAGAGGGCCCGGACGGGAAGCGGGCGAAGCGCCCAGCCGGTCGGCTGGGCGACATCGCGTCCGGTCCCTCAGGCGCGGGTCTGAGGGCGCCTAGATCCGGCGCCCGTAGGCGCGGACGGCCAGCGGCACGAAGACCGCGAACACCACGGCGCACGCCACGACCGTCGACAGCGCGTGCGAGCCGACTCCGGCCGTCGGGCCGGTCAGCAGGCCGCGGAGGGAGTCGGTCAGCAGCGACACGGGGTTGATCTTGGACCAGGCCTGGAGCCAGCCCGGCAGGGTGCCGGTGCCGACCAGGGTGTTGCTGCCGAACGCCATCGGGAACAGCAGCATCATCACGAGCATGTTGACCGACTCGGGCTTCTTGGACACCAGGCCGATCGTCAGGGCGATCCAGGAGAAGGCGAAGGACACCAGGAGGACCAGCAGGACGGCCAGGACGGCGGAGAACGGATCGGTGTGGATCCGGAACCCGACGCAGAACCCGAAGACCAGGATGACGAGGGTGGACGCCGCCTGCCGGGGCAGATCGCCGATGATGTGCGCGGCGAGCGGCGCGGACCGGGCGATGGGCAGGCTCCGGAACCGGTCGAAGATGCCCTTGTCGATGTCGCTGTTGATGCCCTGCCCCACGTTGACCACCATGAAGGCCGCGTTCTGGGCGAGCATTCCGGGCAGCAGGAACTGGAGGTAGTCCGACTGGCTGCCGGAGACTGCTCCGCCGAACAGGACCAGGAAGATCAGCATCATGATGATCGGCTGCAGGGCGCTGAACACCACGAGCTGCGGCGAGGTCCGCAGCTTGGTCAGGTTGCGGCCGGCGAGGATCAGCGTGTGACCCAGCAGGCCGCCGCGGCCCGTGTTCGCCGGCGGTACGGCCCGGACGGCCGGATCGGTGGCGCTCATCGACGACTCCCTTCGACGGCCCCGGCCGGCACGGCCTCGGGGGTGGCCCGGTCGGCCGCGTCGCGGCCGGTCAGGGCGAAGAAGACCTCGTCGAGCGTCGCCTGACGCAGGGCCAGTTCGACGAACGGCACCTCGGCCTCCTCCAGTTGCTCGGCCAGCAGGCGCAGCGACCTGGTGTCGCCGGCCGGGGCGCCGACCAGGCCGGTGTCCCGGTCCACGGTCGCCTCCGCCCCGCTGATCGCGGTGAGGCGGTCGGCCACCTCGCCGCAGCGGTCCGGGTCCAGCACCCGGACCTCCAGCGTGAGTCCGCCGACCCGCGACTTCAGCTCGGTCGGCGTGCCGGTGGCGGCCACCCGCCCCTGGTTCAGGACCACCAGGTCGTTGGCCAGCTGGTCGGCCTCCTCCAGGTACTGCGTCGTGAGCAGGACCGTGACGCCGTCCCTGACGAGCTCGCGCACGAGCGTCCAGACCTCGCTGCGGCTGCGCGGGTCCAGGCCGGTGGTCGGCTCGTCGAGGAAGAGCACCCGCGGGCGGCCGACCAGGCTGGCGGCCACGTCCAGCCGGCGCCGCATGCCGCCGGAGTAGGTCCCGGCCGTCCGCCGGGCCGCCGCCTCCAGCTGGAACCGCTCGATCAGCTCGGTCGCCCGGCCGCGGGCCGCCTGGCGGGACAGCCCCAGCAGGCGCGCGATCAGCTCCAGGTTCTGCTGGCCGGTCAGTTCGTCGTCCACCGCCGCGTACTGGCCGGTGAGGCCGATCACGCCGCGGACCCGGTCCGGCTCGGCCGTGACGTCGTGGCCGGCGACCCAGGCGCGGCCCTCGTCGGGGCGCAGCAGGGTCGAGAGGATCCGTACGGTGGTCGTCTTTCCGGAGCCGTTCGGGCCCAGCAGCCCCAGGACGGTGCCGGGCCGGGCGGTGAAGTCGATCGCGGACAGCGCCGGGGTGCCGGCGTAGGACTTGGTCAGGCCTTCGACGCGGATGGTCTCCACGACGGCGCCCCCTTCTCTTCGGTTTCCGGCCCTCACCGGCCGGCGGACGGCTGCGCTGCCGGGCCGGCCGGCAGGGACTGCCGGTCCTCCTGCTCACGCTGCCGGGTCTGTTCGTGGTGCAGCTCGACCGCCTCGTAGAGCGCCTTGATGTTGCCGCTGCCGAAGGTCCGGGCACCGGCGCGCTCGATGACCTCGAAGAAGTAGGTCCCGCGCGGGTGGGTGGACCGGGCGAAGACCTGGAACAGCTGCCCGTCGTGGTCCTCGTCGACCAGCAGGTTCAGGCCGCGCAGCTCGTCCACCGAGTGCCGGGAGACCTCGATGCGGTCCGCCAGGAGCTCGTAGTAGGTCGCCGGGGTGGAGAGGAACTCCACGCCGCGCCGCACCAGTTCGCCGACCGAGGCGACGATGTCCCCGGTCGTCATGGCGATGTGCTGGACGCCGGCGCCGCCGTGGTTCTTCAGGAACGCGTCGATCTGTCCCGGGTCGCGGCTCGGGTCCGGCTCGATGACGGTGAGGGTGACCAGGCCGGACGCGCTCTGCACCACCTTGGAGTTCATCGCCTGGGTGCCGACGACGATGTACTCCTCGAAGATCATGTCGAAGTCGAGGACGTCGCAGTAGAAGCCGACGACCCGGTCGAGCTGTCCCGCCTCGACGCAGATCGCGAAGTGGTCGACGGTGCGCAGGCCCAGCTCCGCCGGGACCGGGAGGTCCGTCTGCGGGAGGAACCCGGGCAGCTCGTGCCGTTCGGCGCCGGCCGGCCGCTGCACGAAGGTGTGCGTCACGTCGCCGAACGCCATGATCGAGGCGAGCACGAAGCCGTCCCGCTCCACCGGTTCGGCGACCGGGGCGGCGCCGCGGCGGACCGCCTCGTGGAACGCGGCGCGGGCGTCCTCGGTGCCCAGCGCGATGTCGGCCACGCCCTCGCCGTGCTGCTCCAGGTAGGCGGAGCCGGGGTGGTCCTCCGTCAGCGGCTCGGTCAGCACGAACAGGATGTCGGCGGCCGCCAGCGTGCGGGAGTGGGCCGTCCCCGGGACACGGGCCGAGCCGACCGGGCGCAGGCCGTAATTCCGCGCCAGCGTTCCGGCCTTCGAGGCGATATCGCTTGCATAGACTTGAATGTGGTCAACGGTAAGGCCCGTGAAACACCTGGTCCTGTCGTCCGCGCTCACTGGGAACCCACTCCTAGTCGTCTGGGTGGTTCATTCACCGGTCGTCCGCGGCCATGCTGGCCGGTCGGCGTACCCGGCTGACAGTCCACATCGAATAATCGAGTGTGGCGGCGGTTCCGTCGCCCGGTCCGGCGACTGCGGCAAAGCCCGATGGTGCAGGAGTCCGCGGCCGGAATTCCGGGCGGTGGCAGCTTGCTGCAAGCGCGGAAGCCCTGCCCGCGGGCGGACTTGGCAGCATTCTGCCGCCGCTGTTGCCGGTGCTCCCGGGGCTGCCGTAGAACGATCTTCGGCAGAAACCTGGGAGTCACCCCGGGGTGCCGCGCCGAACAGGAAGGTGCCCATCATGGCTTCGTACGAAGAGCAGTCCCAGAAGATCAGGGAAATCGTCTGCGACATTCTCGAGATCGAGGAGGACGAGGTTACCGAGACCAGTCTCTTCAAGGAGGACCACAGCGCCGACTCGCTGCGCTCGATCGAGATTCTGGCGAATCTGGAGAAGCAGTTCAGCATCACCATCGACCAGTCCGAGCTGGCCCGCATGGTGAACCTCAAGGGCGTCTACGAGGTGGTCGCGGAGGCCGCCGGCTGGTAACCGGGGGCAGCGTTCGGACAGGGCAGGGCACGGCCGGGACACGGGACGGAGAGGTCGGGATGGCGATGTCGGGGCGGGCTGGCCCGCGCAGAGTGGTGATCACCGGACTGGGAGTGGTCTCCAGTATCGGAATGGGCGCCGGTGAGTTCCTGGAAGGCCTGCGCGGCGGGAGCAGCGGGGCCAAGCCGATCACCGTGTTCGACGTCGAGGGCTTCGACCACGCCAACGGCTGCGAGGTGGTCGGGTTCGAGCCCGAGCGGTGGATCCGGCAGCTGCCCGTCGAGCGGCTCGGCCGCGCCACCCAGTACTCCGTCGCCGCCGCCCGGATGGCGGTCGACGACGCCGGGCTGGACCTCGAGGTCTGGCGTTCGCGCCCCGGCGTCGTCACCGTGGGCACCACCGACGGCGAGTCCCGCGACCTCGACCACATGGTCGAGGCCGAGGTGCTGCACGGCCCCGAGCACATGGCGCCCGAGTCCGCCCGCCGGGTCGCGGCGGGCCGGCTGTCCGCGGCCATCGCCCAGGAACTCCGGCTCGCCGACGTCGAGGCGGTGACGATCCCGACCGCCTGCGCCGCCGGCAACTACGCGATCGGCTACGGCTTCGACGCGGTCCGCTCCGGCGAGGCCGAGTACGCCCTGTGCGGCGGCGCGGACGCCATGTGCCGCAAGACCTTCTCCGGCTTCTACCGCCTGGGCACCATCGCCCCCGACCGCTGCCGGCCGTTCGACGTGGACCGCCAGGGCATCCTGACCGGTGAGGGCGCCGGCATCCTGGTGCTGGAGAGCCTGGAGTCGGCGACCGCCCGCGGCGCCCGGATCTACGCCGAGGTGCTCGGCTACGGCCTGAACTGCGACGCCTACCACCAGGTCGCGCCCAACCAGGACAGCGTCGGCCGGTGCATGGAGATCGCCCTGGAGAACGCCGGGGTCAAGCCCGAGCAGGTCGACCTCATCTCCGCCCACGGCACCGGCACCAAGGCCAACGACGTCACGGAGGCGCGCGCCATCCGCGAGGTCTACGGTGAGCGGACGCCGAAGGTCATCTCGATGAAGTCGATGATCGGCCACACCATGGGTGCGGCCAGCGCGCTCTCCGCGATCGGCTGCGCCCTGGCGATCACCAACGACTTCGTCCCGCCGACCATCAACCACACCACCACCGACCCCGAGTGCGACGTCGACTGCGTCCCCAACACCGCGATCGAGGCGGATCTGCGGATCGTCCAGAACAACGGACTGGCCTTCGGCGGCAACAACGCCGTGGTGCTGCTGGGGAAGTACGACGGGGTGCGGCCATGAGCTGGGCCGTGACCGGTGCCGGGGCGGTGGCCGGCATCGGCCGGGACCCCGGCGAGCTGTTCGCCAACCTGTGCGCCGGAGTCTCCGGTGTGGGCGAGCTGAAGGGCTTCGACCTCAGCCGCCACGACGCCCGCTTCGCCTACGAGGTGGACGACCGCCCCGGCCCCGGCACCGACGTCCCCCGCCGGGCCACCGCCCTGCTGATCGACGCGGTCGGCCAGGCCGCCCGGGACGCCGGCCTCGACGAGCGGGACCTCCGCGGCGTGCCGATCCTGATCGGCACCGGCCTGCGGGAGCTGCGCTCGGTCGAACTGTGGCAGCGCGACGGCACCGACTTCCCCCCGCAGGACCTGCACTTCGGTACGGCCCTGCGCGCGGCCTTCGGCGCCGACGACACCCACACCTTCTCCAACGCCTGCTCCGCCGGACTGTACGCGCTGGCCCTGGGCACCGACCTGCTGGCGGCCGGGACCGCGGACACGGTGATCGTGGCCGGCGTGGACGTGCTCACCGAGACCATGTACGGCCTGCTGGAACGGGTGCAGCCCGTCCCGCCGGACCGGGTGCGGCCGTTCGACCGCAACCGGGCCGGCGTCCTCATGGGCGAGGGCGCCGCCGCCGTCGTGCTGACCCGGACCCCGGCCGAAGGACGGAAGGTGCACGGCGTGGTGCGCGGTGTGGCCGTCAACTGCGACGCCCACCACGTGACCGCGCCCGACCCGGCCGGCATCGCCGAGGCCGTCCGCGCCGCGCACGCCGCCGCCGGCCTGGAGCCCCGGGACATCGACCTGGTCATGCTGCACGGCACCGGCACCCTGCTCAACGACGAGGCCGAGGCCGTCGCCGTCGCCGACGCGTTCGGCGAGCACGCGGGCGGGCCGCTGATGACGGCCGTCAAGTCGATGACCGGCCACACCTCGGGAGCCTCCGGTCTGCTCGCCCTGGTCGTGACCCTGAGCTGCCTGGCCGAGGGCCTGGTGCCGCCGACCCTCGGTCTCGACGACCCGGTGGACGAGGCGGCCGGGTTCCGGCTCGTCACCGGGAAGGCCGCCGAAGCTGCTCTGGAAGTGGCCCAGTTGAACGCATTCGGCTTCGGCGGCGTGAACGCCGTGGCGATCGTGGAGGCGGCCCGATGACCGTACTGGTGACCGGGGTGGGCGTGGTGCTGCCCCGCGCGGCGTCGGCCCGCGGACTCGTCGAGCCGGGACCGGCCGACGCACCGCCCGTCGAACCGAAGGACCTCGTCGGGAGGAAGGGCCTGCGCTACAAGGACCGGGCCACCCAACTGGCGTACTGCTCGGCCCGGGCGGCCCTGCGCGACGCCGCGCTGCTGGACGAGCAGGACGGCCTGCGGGTCGCGGCGCTCGACGTCGGGGTGGTGGTCAGCTCCAACTACGGGAACATCGACACCGTCACCCGGGCGATGGACACCATCACCCGGGAGACCGCGGCCGCGGGCAGCCCGATGGACCTGCCCAACGCCTCCAGCAACGTCGTCGCCTCCTCCGTCGCCATCCGCTTCGGCCTGCGCGGTCCGAACCTGATGCTGTGCAACGGCGCCACCTCCGGACTGGACGCCCTCCGCTGGGGCGCGGACCTGATCCGGGCCGGCCGGGTCTCCCGGACGCTCGTCCTGGGCGTCGAGCCCGACAACGAGGCGGTGCGGGCCTTCGTCGGCGGCACCCCGACCGTGGACGGCTCGGCGGCCGTGGTGCTGGAGAGCGCCGGGGCGGCGGCCGCGCGGGGCGTCCCGGCGCTGGCCGTGCTGGGCGCCGGCGTGCGCGGCGCCGGTCTGGCGGCCACGCTGGCGCGGCTGACGGCCTCGGCCGGCGAACCTCCCGCCCTCTGGCAGGTGCCGGAGACCGACGCCCTGCCGGAGGGGCTGCTGGACGGTGTACCGCGCGAGGACCTCGGCGCCCGCTTCGGCCTCGCCTCCGGCGCGCTCGGCGTCCTCCAGTGCGCCGCCGCCGTCGGCCGGTTCGCCCGCGGCGGCACCGGTCCGGTGTTCGCCAGCTCCGGGTCGGACGCCGACGACGCCAGCGCGGGACTCGTCCTGCTCCGGCCGGCCGCCTGATGTCCGGCCCGGGCGGCCTGCTCGCCGCCGGCGACCCGCCGAAGGCCGGGCCGGGCGTTCCGCCGCCGGTGGTCGTGCGGCGCAGTGCGCCCGGCGGCCCCGACCGGATGCTGCTGCTCCACGGCCTCGCCAACAGCGCGAGCGTCTGGGACGCCTTCCTCGCCCACGCCGGCCGGGACGGCGGACCCGGGATCTGGACCGCCGACCTGCCCTGGCGCGGCGACTGCGTGGCCCACTGGAGCGCGCGGGGCGACGTCGTCCCGTACCTGGCCGAGGCACTGCGCGGGGTGCCCGGCGGCGCCGGGGTGGTGGTCGGCCATTCGATGGGAGCCAACGGCCTGCTGGAGTTCCTCCACCGGGAGCTGGAGCGCGGCGCCGACCCCTTCACCGAGTACGGCATCCGCGCCCTGGTCCTGGTGTCCCCGTTCTACCGCCGCGCGGCCGAGGACTTCGGCTGGCACTCCGTGGAGACCGCCGTCCGGAACTTCGTGCTGACCATGACCGAGGGCGTGCGGGTGCACGCCGGCGGACGGGTCACGGACGACCTGGTCGAGGAGCTCGGCGGGCGGGTCCGCGACCGGGTCGGCGCCTACGGCTGGATCCGGTTCTTCGAGACCTACCTGGCCACGCCCTGGCTGCGCACCGAACGCTTCCCCGTGCCCTGCCTCGTGATCGCGGGCGAGCGCGACTCCATCGCCCTCCCGGAGGAGGGCCGCCTGCTGGCGGCCGACCTGCCGCAGGGACGGTTCCACCTGCTGCCCGACAGCGGGCACTTCCTGATGATCGAGCAGGCGGGCGACCTGGCCGCCGCGGTCGATCACTTCGTCAGCACCTTGCCGGCCGCGTGACCGACAGGCGGCCCCGCACCCACACCACCAGGGGAGCACCTCCGATGACCACCGTGACCGAAAGCGCAGTCAAGGCGCTTCTCACCACCGAGACGACGGTGCCGCTGCGCACCCGCTTCGAGGGCGCCAACATCTGCACCTGGATCGGCTTCAAGCACATCAACTACCTGGTCGAGGAAGCCGTCCTGCTCCACTTCGCGGACGCCGGCCTCGCCGCCCGCACGCTCTACACGGAGCACGGCCTCGGTGTGGACCTCGTCGACCTCGACACCCGCATCCTCAGCGCCCTCTTCATGGACGAGACGGTCGAGGCGCACGTCGTCCCCAAGGCCGGGGACGACGACACCGCGGTCTCCTTCACCGTCACCCTGAGCGGCGAGCGCGACGGCGCGCCCACCAAGCTGGTCGCCGCCCGGGGCAGGGCCGTGCTGCGCCGGGAGAGCTACATCGAGGAGGCGAGCGAGCCGCCGGCCCCGATCGCCCGCTTCGTCACGGACCGGCTCGGCACGGCGGAGCCCGGCCTGCCGGCCCCGCCGGACATCTCCGGCCTCGACCTCACCACCGCCACCACCGCGCTGTCCGCCGGCCGCGGCACCACCGGCCCCGACCCGGTGCTCGACCTGCTCACCGCCGGCACCAACTCCTTCGGCTGGAAGTGGCGCATCCCGTACCCGTACTGCCACTTCTCCGAGCGCCTGCAGATGTCCAGCTACCTGCGGCAGATGGAGGAGGTCGTCGACCTCTTCCTGGCCGACCGGGGCATCTCGGTGCGGACCCTGATGGACGAGCGCCGCTGGATCCCCGCCTGCCCGCACTCGAGGATCCGGATCCTGGACGAGGCGCTCATGGAGGAGGAGCTCTACACCGTCTACACGGTGGAGGACGTGTTCAAGGACTTCACCTACACCTCGCGGATGGACTGCTACGTGATCCGCGACGGCGAGCTCGTGCGGACCGCCACCGGCAAGGTCACCCACGGCTACGCCGTCGTCGACAACCGGCGCGAGTGGAACCTGGTCACCTTCGACGAGCGCGTCTCCAAGGCGCTCCGGGGCGAGGCCTGACCGCCGTGCCGACCCGGCAGGCGCAACCGCGGAGAGCAACGGAGCAGACATGAGTACCACCTCTACCCTCGAGAACCCCACGGTCATCACCGCCTGGTCGGCGGTGTCCCCGTTCGGCGTCGGCCGCGAGGCGTTCGCCGAGGGGCTGCGGGAACGCCGGTCGGCCGAGCTGCCGCTGGCCCCCGAGCCCTGGCAGGCGCCCGCCGAAACCGCCTTCCTGGTACCGGACTTCGACATCCGTACGGCCCTGGGCAAGAAGGGCACCCGGTCGATGGACCGGGCCACCGGCCTCGCCGTCACCACCGTGGGCCGGCTGCTGGACGACGCGCCGCGCAACCGGCAGGTCGGCACCGGCGAGGACTCCGCGCTCGTGCTCGGCACGACCATCGGCAGCGTGCAGAGCCAGATGGACTTCACCCGCGACTCCTTCACGGGCGAGCGGCCCTACTTCGTGGACCCGGCCCGGTTCCCGAACGCCGTGATGAACTGCGCGGCCGGCCAGAGCGCGATCTGGCACCGGCTCAAGGGCGCCAACACCACCATCGCCGGGGGGCACGCGGCGGGGCTGTACGCCCTCAACTACTCGCGCCGGCTGCTGCAGTTCGGCCGGGCGCGGACCGTGCTGTGCGGCGCCGTGGAGGAGTTCTCGCACGCCCGATCCTGGCTGGACCGGCACGCCCACGACCCGCTGGCGGACGGCCCGGCCCGGCCCGCCGGCGAGGGCTGCGGCCTGCTGCTGGTCGAACGGGCCGACCCGGACGACCGGGACCAGCCGGTCCTGGCCGAACTCCTCGCCGTCCGGATGGGCATCGCCCTCGACGGTGATGTCCGGACGGCCCTGGCCTCCTGCGTGGCACACGCCCTGCGCCGCGCGGAGGTACGGCCCGAGGAGCTGTGGGCGGTCTCCACCAGCGAACTGCCCGGCCCGCTGGGCGAGCAGGAGCAGGCCGTGGTCGAGGCGGCCACCGCCGGGGCGAGCCCGCGCCGGCTCACCCAGGCCGCGCTGCTCGGCGACACCGTCGCCGCGTCGGCGGCCTTCCAGGTGGCCGGCGTCCTGGTGCACGCCGAGGACGACCCCTCGGCGGCCGGCCGGGTCGCCCTGGTGACCTCGGTCGACCGCGACGGCGCGGTCGGCTGCGCGCTGCTCCGGCTGCGCTGACCCGCACCCCGGCCCGCACCCCGGCCCGTACGCCCGACCCCGCATGCCCGATCCCGTACGCCCGACCCCGGACGCACGACCCCCACGGAAGGACACCGCCATGACGACGCAGGAGGGCCCGGCCACCACCGGGCTGGAGCTGGAGGACCTGCGCCGGACGATCGCCGACGTCCTCGACGTCGACATCGAGGAGCTGACCGACGACGCCGCCTTCGTGGCCGATCTCGGGATCGACTCGCTGCTGGCCCTGGAGGTGGTGGTCGTGCTGGAGAAGAAGTACGGCCTGCGGCTGGAGGAGCGGGACTTCCCGCTGATCACCTCGCTCCGCACCGCCTACGAGCTGCTGCGCGGAAAGCTCGGCCCGGCGTGATCGGCCCGCTCCTCGCCCCGGTGGAGGTGGTGCGTGCGCCGGAGGTCGACGGGAAGGGACGGTTCCGCGCGGTGGCCGAGGTCACCGTCGGGGCGGACGAGACGGTGCTGCCCGGCCACTACCCGGGGTTCCCGATCTTCCCGGGGGTCTGCGTGATCGAGTGCGTCCGCCTCGGTGCGCTCCAGGCCCCTCCGCCGGAGGCCGGTCCGCTGGCCCTGGTGTCGGTGGACACGGCCCGCTTCCTCAGCCCGGTCTTCCCGGGCGACCGGCTGCGGCTCGACCTCACCTGGAGCGGTGGTCCGGGCGCCTGGACCTGCGGCGGCGAGGTGGCCACCCACCGGGCCGTCGCGGCCCGGGTGCGGCTGCGGTTCGACGGCGGAGGGGAGGCGTGATGGCCGGCCCGACCGAGGCCTTCGGCCAGGCGGCGATCAGGCGGGTGCTGCCGCACCGCTTCCCGATGCTGCTGGTCGACCGGGTCCTGGACGTCGTACCGGGCGAACGGATCACCGCGGTGAAGGCGGTCAGCTGCAACGAGCCCTGGTACCGGGCGGCGGCGGACGACGCGGAGTTCGGCTACCCCCAGGTGCTGCTGATGGAGTCCTGGTGCCAGGCGGCGGGCCTGCTGGCCACCTGGGAGGACCCCGACCCGGACGTCCTGACCGGGCGGGTGATGCTCTTCGGCGGCGTGTCCGGCGTCGAGTACCACCGGCCGGTCCTGCCCGGCGACCTGCTGGAGCACCGGGCCACCGTCGTCCGCGCCCTGGCCGACACCCTGATCATCACCGGCCGGAGCCTGGTCGACGGCGAGCCCGTGCTGACCGTCGACAGCGCCGTGCTGACGTTCCGTCCGGCCGGGGAGCTCCGGCCGGCCCCCATGGGAGAGAGTCATGACCGATAACGAGACCCGGGTGGCCCTGGTCACCGGCGGCTCGCGCGGCATCGGCCGCGCGACCGTGCTGCGACTGGCGCAGGACGGCTTCGACGTCGCCTTCTGCTACCAGTCCAACGAGGCGGCCGCCGGCGCCCTGGAGGCGGAGGTGCGGAGCCTCGGCGTACGGGTGCTGAGCCGCAAGGTCGACGTGCGGGACCTCGAGGCGGTGCGCGGATTCGTCGAGGACACCGAGCGGGAGCTCGGCCCGGTCGATGCGACGGTCACCGCCGCCGGCATCACCCGGGACAACCCGCTCGTCCTGATGAAGGACGAGGAGTGGCACCAGGTGCTCGACACGAACCTGGACGGGGTCTACAACGCCTGCCGCGCCGTGGTCTTCGGCATGATGAAGCGCAAGGGCGGCGCGATCGTCAACATCTCCTCGGTCGCGGGCGTCTACGGCAACGCCACCCAGAGCAACTACTCCGCCTCCAAGGCCGGGATCATCGGCTTCTCCCGGGCGCTGGCCAAGGAGGTCGGCCGCTACGGCATCCGCGCCAACGTGGTCGCCCCCGGCTTCATCGACACCGACATGACCTCGGTGCTCACCGACGCGACGAAGGACAAGGCGCTGACCTCGGTCCCGCTGGGCCGGCTCGGCACCGCGGACGAGGTCGCGGACCTGGTCGCCTACCTGGTCTCGCCGCGCGCGGGCTACATCACCGGCGCCGTCCTGCAGATCGACGGCGGAATCACCATCTAGCGATCCAGGAGCCCGAGTTGTCGGCCGAACCGGCACGCTGGTACTTCTCCCTGCGCAGCCCCTACTCGTGGCTGGCCTTCCGGGAGCTGACCGAGAACGCCCCGGACGTGGCGGAGCGGATCGAATGGCGCCCGTACTGGGAGCCGGGCGGGGCGACCGCCCGGCTGCTGGCCGGGACGGACGTCCGGCTGCCCTACGTCCCGATGTCGAAGGAGAAGCACCTCTACATCCTGCAGGACGTCAAACGCCTGGCCACCGAGCGGGGTCTGACGGTCGCCTGGCCCGTCGACCCCGCGCCCGACTGGGACATCGCCCACCTCGGCTGGCTGCTCGCCGAGGACGCCGGCCGGGGCCGCGAGTACGTCGGACACGTCTACCGGGCGCGCTTCGAGCACGGTCTGGACATCTCCGAGCGGTCGGTGATCGCGGCGGTCGGCGCGGAGACCGGCCTCGACCCGGACGCCGTCGGCAACGCCGTCGACGATCCGGAGGTGCTCGCCCGCGGCGTGGAGGCGCTGCGCGTGCTCGGCCGCGACGGGGTGTTCGGGGTGCCGTTCTTCCTGCACGGGGCCGACCGCTTCTGGGGCTCCGACCGGCTCGCCGGCTTCGTCGCGAGTGTCCGCGCCGCGGCCTAGGGCGTGTGTCCGGACCCGCCCCGCGGGGCGGGTCCGGACACACGCCCTAGCCCGGCGGGGGAGGCTGTCGGCGGCGGGCGTGGAAGATGGTGAAGAGCACCCGCACCATCAGAATGGCACTGACCACCAGCAGGTTGTAGCCGATCACCTCGAACAGGCTGACCGACGAGGTGATCCGGGGTCCGCGGGCGGTGCTGAGCAGGATGACCGCCATCACCCCGGTGGTCGCCCCGAGGGCGGTCAGGATGACCTCGTGCACCAGGGTCTGCAGGAAGCCGCGGTCCTGGCGGTTCCCGAGCAGCCGGACGTTCACGCTCAGCCGGCCCTGTTCGACCGCGCTGGTGATCCGGTCCACCCGGCGGGGCAGTCGGCGGCCGATCAGGAGCAGGTCGAGCAGTTCGTCGGCGGCCCGGCCGGCCAGCTTCGGCGGCGACGCCGATTCGGTGACCTGGGTCCAGGCGAACTGCTTCGCCTCGGACATCAGGTCGAAGTCGGGGGCGATCCGGGTGAGGGTGCCCTCCAGGGTGGCGAGCGCCCGGAACGCCGCCGCGATGCTGTTCGGAATGGTCAGCCGGTGGGCGGTGACCAGCCGGAAGAGATCGTTGAAGGCCGTGCGGTCGAAGGACGTTCCGGAGCTGAAGTGGCGCGCCAGGAACAGTCCGAGGGTCCGTTCGAGCTCCTTCTGGTCGATCTCCTCCGGCTGGTTGGCCAGGGCGAGCAGGGCGTCGCAGAGCGCCGCCGCGTCGGCCCGGCGGAGGGCCACCAGCAGGTCCCGCAGCCGGGCCTGGAGCTGCCCGTCGATCCGGCCGACCGAGCCGAAGTCGAGCAGCGCGAGCCGGCCGTCGCGGAGCAGCAGGATGTTCCCCGGGTGCGGGTCCGCGTGGAAGGTCCCGCCGATCATGATCTGTCGCAGGACCGAGTCGAGGACGGTGCGGGCGACGGCCGTCGGGTCCGCCGCCCGGCCTTCGGTCCCCGGGCCGGACGCGCTCAGCGGCCGGCCGTCGAGCCACTCCGTGACGAGCACCTTCTCGCTGGAGAGCGCCGGGAAGACCTGCGGGATCAGCACCTTCCCGTCCCGGTGCCGCGCCGTGACCGCCGCCGTGTTGCGGGCCTCGACCCGGAAGTCCAGCTCCTCCAGGACGGACTCGGCGAAGCCGCGCGCCAGGGCGTCGACCCCGGCGGCCCGCCCCCAGGCGGTCCGTTCCTCGAGCCGGCGGGCGGCGCTGCACAGGATGTCGAGGTCCCGTTCGACGACCGGACGGCAGCCGGGGCGGCGTACCTTGACCACCACCTCCTGCCCGGAGTGCAGCCGGGCCCGGTGCACCTGCGCGATCGACCCGGCCGCCAGCGGCACCGGGTCGAACCGGGCGAACACCGACTCGAGCGGGCGGTGGAACTCCTGCCGCAGCTGCTCGGCGACGTCCTCCCAGAGCGCGGGCGCGGCCTGGTGCTGGAGGTTGCTCAACTCCTCGGTGAAGCCGGGCGCCAGCAGGTCGTGCCGGGTCGACAGGACCTGGCCGAGTTTGACGAAGGTCGCTCCGCCCTCTTCCAGGGCCCGCCGGAGCGAGCGGGCCAGCTCGTGGTGGCCGGCCGGCCCGGTGACCGGGGCCCGGCCCTTGGCGCGGAGCAGCCGTCCGAGGCCGTGCCGGTAGGCGATCGCGCTGAGCTGGGAGTAGCGGCGGGCGCGGGCGATCCGGCGGCGCAGTGCCCGCGGCAGCCGCAGCATCGACGGCCAGGAGCCGCTGGGCAGCACCACCTCGGAGGCGGCGAGGAAGCCCATGGTGAGCAGCAGTACCGCGCCGATCTCGACCGTGATGAGCGCGCCGCGGTCGCCCGAGTGCACGGTCCGGCTGAAGAGCACGGTGGCGAAGAGGCCGACGCTCCCGGTCACCGCGGCCCGGATCCGGCCGATCCGCAGGCCCAGCAGCAGCCGTGCGCCGGCGGAGAAACCCGCGATCGTGACGGAGACGGTGACGCAGCCGATCGCCAGCAGGATGGCCGTCTTCACGTGTGGCTGACCCCCTGAGCTGTACCGGACGCGAAACGAGGGCCAAGCCTACGAACGGCGGCTCGGGGCCGGGCCGGATCGGTGCCGGGGGTGACCGCAAGATGCCAGCGGTCGGCGAGGAGCCGCGGCGGGCGCCGCCGTTGTCACCTTCCTGTCAGAACGCCCCGGGGGCGGGCCGCGGAGCCCTGGCGGCTTGCGAGGATCACGGGACATGCCCGCCGTTGTCACGGCGGACCCGCCCGCGGGGCGGCGACCGGAGAGGGATGCACCGGATGAGCACAGTCCTTCGCCCACAGGCGCTGCGGTACCTCCTGGTGGAGAGCCAGGAGTCGGCGACCGAGGAGGTCCTGGCCTTCGTCCGCGACGGCGCGGTCCAGGCGGACGCCGGGCACGAGGTGACCCTGTTCCTGGTGCAGGGCGCGGTCTCGCTCGCCCTGGGCGGGCGCCCGGAGCTGGGGGCCTTCCTGGACGCGGGCGGCCGGCTGCTGGTCGACCGCTTCTCCACCGACCAGCGGGGGATCGCCGCCGAGGCGCTCCGCCCGGAGGCGGTGCCGTCCGGGATGGACGCGGTCGCGCGGCTGGTGCTCGATCCCGGGGTCCGGACGGTGTGGCACTGATGCCCCGCGCGATTCCCGGCACCGACGTGCTGCTGACCTTCATGGGGGCGCCGCACCGCACCGACCTGACCACCACCGTGCTGCGACTGGTCCAGTCGATGCTCGAACAGGGCGGGCGGGTCCAGGTCTGGGCCTGCGGCTACGCGACGATGCTGACCCAGCAGTCGCTGGGCGAGTTCAAGCCGCGCGACCTGGCGGACTGGTCGACCCGGCACCCGAGCACCGCCACCATCGTCCAGGAGATGCTCCGGGCCTTCCCGGACCGGCTCTACTGGTACGGGTGCCGGTTCTGCAGTGACGACCGCGGGGCCACGGCCCATGTGCCGGAGGTGGCCATGCGGGCGCCGCACGCCTACGCGGCCAATCTGGCGGCGACGGCCAAGACCGTACTGATCGGGGTGATCTGAGATGGCCGGAGCGGCCCGAGTGCTGGCGATCGTGGACCGCGCCTACCGGGGCGCCGTGGAGAAGCAGTTCGTCGACACCCTCTACCTGGTGCGTGAACTGCACCGGCAGATGGGCGGACTGGACATCCTGCTGCGCGGACAGGCGGTCGGTTACGCGGCCCGGGCGGCGCGGGTGGCGCCGCTGCGCTTCGGCGACCGGGTGGTGGAGACCCTGAGCGACCCGCGACGGGACGTCCAGGCCCTGCTGGACGCCGGCATCCGGGTCCTCGCGGAGGAGCCCGGGCTGACGGCGAGCGGGCTGGCCGGCCGCGAACAGCTGCTCGAAGGCGTCGAGTTGATCGGCGCGCGAGCCGCGGCGGAGAGCTGGTCCGGGTACGGGACGGTCTGCTTCCTGTGAGCGGGCCGCCCGCCGGCCGCCCGGCGGGCCGGCCGCGCTCGAGCCGCCCACCCGGCCGACCGCGCTCGAGTCGCCCGGCGGACAGCCCACCGGGCCGGACGGGTCCGTGCCGTTGCAGCTTCCTGTAGCCGCTGTTGCCCGGGCCACTTCGCATCGGCTGTTATGGCCCGGTCAGCGCGGATTCCGGGTGCCCCGGCGACCCGCCGAAACCACAGGGGGAGCTATGCACGAGCGGGAGTTCCGAGCTTTCGTGTCCGTGGCCGAGTTCGGACGCATGGACCACGCGGCGAAGGAGTTGGGGTATTCCCAACCGGCGATCAGTTACCAGATCAAATGCCTGGAACAGATGCTGGGAACGAAGCTCTTCACCCGTGATTCCAACGGCGCGCACCTGACCCGCGAGGGGCGGATGATCCTGCCGTCGGCGAAGGCCGTCCTGACCCTCATCGACAGCATGAAAGGCGTCTGCGCGGTGTGAGCCCGTCGGCGTCCGGGCCCGGTGACAGCATTCCACCGGGCCGGCGGCGGCACACCGCCACGTCAAAGAGTTGAAAACGGTGACGACAGGAACGGCGTCCTGTCGGGTGTCAGCAAGTTGCCGAGCCGTGCCGCGCGGGGCGTCCGGACCGGGAGCCGTGCCGTCTAATCGACATCGCTTCCGATTACTGGATGGGGACTCAGCATGCGCGGACACGACATCGAACTCCCGGTGCCACGAGCGGAGGTGGGCGTCCGATGACGGCCCACGGCACGCCGGGCGCGGCTCCGAAGGCACTCACGCTGGACGACTGCGCCGTGCTGGCCCGGGAGCGCATCGACCCGGCGGTCTGGGACTTCGTCCAGGGCGGCGCGGGGGAGGAGCGGACGCTCTCCCGGAACCTGCTCGCCTTCGACCGTGTGTGCCTGCGCACCCGGGTGCTGACCGGTGCGAGCGAGGTGGACACCTCGGTCACGGTGCTCGGACGCCGCTGGGCCGCCCCGGTGGGGGTCGCGCCGATGGCGTACCACACGATGGTCCACCCCGAGGGTGAGACCGCTACCGTACGGGCGGCGGGGGAGGCCGGCCTCCCGGTCGTGGTGAGCACCTTCGCCGGGAAGCCCTTCGAGGAACTGGCCGCCGCCGCGGGTTCCCCGCTCTGGCTGCAGGTCTACTGCTTCCGCGACCGGTCGACGACCCGGCAACTCGTCGAGCGGGCCGAGCGGGCGGGCTTCGAGGCGATCGTCCTCACCGTCGACGCGCCGAGGCTCGGCCGTCGGCTGCGCGACCTGCGCAACGACTTCCGGCTGCCCGGGGGCATCGTGCCGGCGAACCTGCCGCGCGCCGACTACTCCTCGCCGAGCGGCCACGGGCGCACCGAGCTGGACCCGGGCCTGGACTGGTCGGTGGTCACCTGGCTGCGCTCGATCAGCGCACTGCCCGTCCTGCTCAAGGGGATCACCACGGCCGAGGACGCCGCGCTGGCGCTGGCGGCCGGCGTGGACGGCCTGGTCGTCTCCAACCACGGCGGGCGCCAGCTCGACGGCGGACTCGCCTCCCTGGAGATGCTCGCGGAGGTCGCCGGCGCGGTCGACGGCCGCTGCCCGGTGCTGCTGGACGGCGGCGTGCGGCGCGGCACGGACGTGCTGACGGCGCTGGCGCTCGGCGCCGATGCCGTACTGCTCGGCCGCCCGGTGCTGCACGGGCTGGCGCTGGCCGGGCAGACCGGCGTGGCCGAGGTGTTCGACATCCTGGCCGGCGAGTTCGAGGACGCGCTGCTGCTGACCGGCACCCGCTCGGCCGCCGAGGCCGGTCCGGCGGTGCTGGACCGCGCGGCGCGGGAGTCCCTGGTGCGGGAGTCCCCGGTGCCGGCGCCCGCCGCACCGGAGCTCGCGGTGCCGGAGCCCGCCGCACCGGGACCCTCGGCACCGGCCGGGCGGTCGCAGCTCCCGGGCGTGCTGCGCAAGGAGGAACTCCACGCCAGCGTCAGCGACCCGGTGCTGGACACCATGAACTTCCTCAACGAGGTGACCACCCGCTACCCCGACGCGGTCTCCTTCGCCCCGGGCCGGCCCTACGAGGGCTTCTTCGACACCGAGCAGCTCTTCGGCCACCTGCGCCGCTACCTCGACCACCTGGCCGAGCAGGGCGACACCCCGGAGGCCGTCCGCACCAAGCTGTTCCAGTACGGTCCCACCGCGGGACTGATCAACGGGCTGATCGCCGACTCGCTGCGCGAGGACGAGGGGATCGACGTCGACCCCGCCTCGATCGTGGTCACGGTGGGCTGCCAGGAGGCGATGTTCCTGACCCTGCGGGCGCTGTTCGCCGGCCCCCGGGACGTCCTGCTGGCCACCAGCCCCTGCTACGTGGGCATCACCGGCGCCGCCTCGCTGCTCGGCATCCCGGTCACCGCGGTCGGGGAGGGGCCGGAGGGCCTCTCCTGCGCGGCGGTGGAAGCGGCCGTCGGTGCGGAGCGGGCCCGCGGCCGCCGCCCGCGCGCGCTCTACGTGGTGCCCGACCACTCCAACCCGTCCGGCACCACCATGCCCCGCCGGGCCCGCGAGGACCTGCTCGCGCTCGCCGAGCGCCTCGACCTGCTGCTGATCGAGGACAACCCCTACCGCCTGGTCAGCACCGGCGAGCGGCTGCCCACCCTCAAGGCGCTCGACACCGGCCGCCGGGTCGTCCACCTGGGCTCGTACTCGAAGACGGCCTTCCCGGGCGCGCGGATCGGGTTCGTGGTGGCGGACCAGCCGGTCCGGGACGCCGCCGGCGCCGGCGGACTGCTCGCCGACGAGCTCGCCAAGATCAAGAGCATGGTGACGGTGAACACCCCTCCGCTCAGCCAGGCCGCGGTGGCCGGGATGCTGCTGGCGGCCGGGGGGCGGCTCTCCGCGCTGAACGCCGGGCCCGCGGCACACTACGGGGAGGTCCTGGCGGCCGTGCTGGAGCAGTTGGAGCGGCACTTCCCCGAGGAGCGGCGGCGTGCGCTCGGCCTGCGCTGGAACGTCCCCGACGGGGGGTTCTTCCTCGCCGTCGAGGTGCCGTTCCCGGCGGACGAGCCGGCCCTGCTGCGCTCGGCCGGGGAGCACGGCGTGATCTGGACCCCGATGTCGTACTTCTATCCGCAGGGGGGCGGCGAGCGCACCGTGCGGCTCTCCTTCAGTTACCTGACCCGCGCGGAGGTCGAGGACGGCATCGCCCGACTGGCGGGCTTCGTCGAGGCCGAGGCCGCGGCTGCGGCCTCGACGGCAGCAGCAGCGGCAGCGGTCGCGGGCCACGACGGGCCGGGGCGATGAGGAGCGCCGCCGTCATCGGGACCGGGGCGATCGGCACCTCCGTCGCGCTCGCGCTCGGCCGGCACGGGGTGGCGGTGCATCTGAGCGACGTGAACCCGACCGCGGCGAGGACCGCGGAGGCCATGGGCGCGGGCTCGCTGGCCGTGCCCGAGGGACCGGTCGACCTGGCCGTCCTCGCCGTGCCGCCCGCGCGCGTCGGCACCGTCCTGGCCCGGGCCCAGCGCGCCGGACTGGCCCGCGCCTACACCGATGTCGCCAGCGTGAAGGCGCGGCCGCACGACGAGGTGGCGCGCGCCGGGGCGGACCCGGCCCGCTTCATCGGCGGGCACCCGATGGCCGGCACCGAGCGCTCCGGGCCGCTGGCCGGGCGGGCCGACCTGTTCGACGGCCGGCCCTGGGTGCTCACGCCGTCCCCGGCCACCGGCCAGGACACCCTCAACCGCGCCCTCGAACTCGCCTCGCTGTGCGGGGGAACACCGGTGGTCATGGATGCCACCGAGCACGACCGCGCCGTCGCGCTGGTCTCGCACGCCCCGCACCTGGTCTCCTCCCTGATGGCGGCCCGGCTGGCGGACGCGGGGGAGTCCAGCGTCCGGGTCGCGGGGCAGGGGGTGCGCGACGTCACCCGCATCGCGGGCGGCGACCCGGGCCTGTGGGGCGAGATCCTGGACGCCAACGCCGCCGCCGTCGCGGACGTCCTCGACGAGTTCGCGGCCGACCTCGGCCGGACCGTCTCCGCGCTGCGGGGCCTGGCCGGCACCGACGCCGCGCGGCGCGGACAGGCCGCGGCCACGCTCGACGAGGTCCTGCGGCACGGCACCCTGGGGTGGGCGCGGGTCGCCCGGAAATCGGGCACCCCGCTCACCGGCCTGGCCGCCGTTCCGGTCCTGGTGCCGGACCGACCCGGCGCCCTGGCCCGGCTGTTCACCGCGGTGGGCGAGATCGGGGTGAACATCGAGGACGTCCGGATCGAGCACTCGATGGACCGGCCCCGCGGCCTGGTCGAGCTGCTGGTCCAGCAGCGCTCGGCCTCGGCGCTCGGCCGGCTGCTGGACGCGGACGGCTGGACGGTGGCGGAGGACGGCTGGACCGTCGCGGAGGAGGCCGCCCCGGCGGCGGGCTCCCGCTGACCGACGACGGAGCTCCGGGGGGCGCGGGATCGCCGTCCCCCCGGAGCTCCGTCGTTCGCGGTCGCCGGTCCGGTCAGCCGACGGCCACCGGATCGTGCTGCGCCACCGGCCGGATCAGCGGGTGCGCGAGGCCGGCCCAGTCCGCGGGAGCGATCGCCAGTGATCGGTCCAGGCGGGCGGCGTTGAAGTAGATCTCCGCGGGTTCGAGCAGCGTGGGGTCGGCCAGCAGCCCGAGTTCCGGGTGGAAGGTGAAGGGGACGATCGATCCGCTGCGGCACCGGGTGAGCCGCTCCGCGGTCCGCCGGTCGGCGAACGCCGTCCGGTCGCCGCCGAGATGGTGGGCGACGGCTTCCAGGTCGACCCGGCGGTCACCGGGTACGACGACGACGGTGTGCCGGGGCGGGCTCCCGGCGGTCCTGGTGCGGACCACGACGCATTTCGCGGCCTGCCGCAGTGCGTGCCCGCGCAGTGCACTGGCCTCGGCGGTGCGCCCCTCCGGCCGGTGGTCGATCAGACGGAACGGCGTCCCGGACGATGACATCATCGTCATGATCCTTCGATAGACGCCGTCTTCGGGTTCGTCCGTGAGCTGATTGCTGTTCACGGAATTTCCTTCCTCGAAAGGCTGCCCCGAACGTAGTGCCCGCCGGGGGCCGGCATTCCGGCCGTGACCAGTAGCTGTCACTCCCTGCGGGCCGGTGCGGGGGCCGCCGGACCCGGGCCGCCGGGCCCGCCGTACCCCTGACCGGCCGCGCGGCGTCCGCCCCGGAGGTGGCAGCTTCCTGAAACGGGCGTTGTCCCTGGTCCGCGCGGCCGGATAGAGATTGCCGAGCACAGCGGCGGTCGGCCCATCCCCCGGCCGGGCGCAGCATGCCTCCGGCAGTCACCGACCCCCGGGCCGACCGCCGGAGTCGTCGTTCGGGTGTGGTGCACGCCGTCGTGGTGAGCGACGGCGGGCCCCGGGCGACGGAACGGCGGAGCCGGCCCGGACCCCGACGGGCCCGGCTCCGCCCCGGACCCGGACGACCCGCTGATCCGCCTGCTGGAAGGTGTTGGGCCATGACTCCCGAACCGATCGCGTTGCTGTTCCCGGGACAGGGCACCCAGAAGCAGGGCATGGGCGAGCCCTGGCGGGACACCCGGGCGTGGGACCTCGTGGAGCAGGTGTCGGAGCGGGTCGGCGAGGACGTCGCCGAGCTGCTCCTGCACACCGGCGACGCGTTGCTGCGGCGGACCGATCTGGCCCAGCTGGCGGTCTTCACCGTCGATGTGATGGCCCACGACGAGGCGCGGCGGAGCGGACTGTGGTCCGGTGCGCCGGTCGTCGCCTGTGCGGGCCACAGCCTGGGCGAGTTCGCCGCCCTGGTGGCCGCGGGGGCGCTCGGGCTCGCGGACGCGGCCGGCCTGGTCGCCGTCCGCGGTCGCGCCATGCGGGACGCGGCCGAACTCTTCGACGGCACCATGGGTGTGCTGGTCGGCGCGCCGCTGCCGGCCGTGGAGGCCCTGGTCGCCGACGCCCAGGCCGCCGGGCACCGGGTCTGGGTCGCCAATGCGAACGCGCCCGGCCAGGTGGTGCTGTCCGGCTCGGTGGACGGGGTGGCGGCGGCCGCCGCCGAGGCGCCCGGGATCGGCGCGAAGCTGATCCGCGTCCCGGTGGGCGGGGCCTTCCACAGCCCGCTGATGGCGCCCGCGGCCGTGCGGCTGCGGACGGCGCTCGCCGGGGTCGCGTTCGCCGGACGGCACACCCCGGTGGTCGCCAACGTGGACGCCCGCCCGCACGGGGCCGGCGCCGACTGGCCGGTGCTGACGGAGCGCCAGCTGGTCTCGCCGGTGCTCTGGGAGGCCGGGGTCCGGACGCTGGTCGACGGGCTCGGGTGCACACGGCTGATCGAGCTGGGCCCCGGACGGACGCTGGCCGGCATGGTCCGCCGGATCGCACCGGCCGTCGAGGTGCTCTCCGTGGACAGTCCGGAGGCACTCGCGGCCCTGGCGTCCGGCCGGTCCGGCCGGGTCGAGGGCGCGCGGGGATGACGTACCGACAGGAGAGGCAGAGATGATCGAGAGCACAGTCGCGAGCCGGTGGTTCCGGCGCTACCCGCCGTCGCAGGGCAGGGCGGCCGTCCGACGGCTGGTCTGCCTGCCGCACGCGGGCGGGACCGCCAGCGCCTTCCACGGCTGGGCGGACCGGCTCGGCGGCGGGACGGAGGTGCTCGCGGCCCGCTACCCCGGCCGGCAGGAGCGGATCGCCGAGGACTGCGTCACCGGCATGGCGGAACTCGCCGACGCGGTCACCGGGGCGCTGCTGCCGTTCCTCGACCTGCCGGTGCACCTGTTCGGCCACAGCATGGGGGCCTCGCTCGGCTACGAGGTCGCACTGCGGCTGGAGGAGGAGCACGGCGTCCGGGTGGCCGGCCTGCACGTGTCGGCCCGGAAGGCGCCGCACCTGGTGACTCCCGAACCCACCTACCTCGGCGGCGACGAGGCCGTGGTCGCGGAGGTGCTGAAGCTGGGCGGAACCGAGGCACAACTGCTCCGCGACCCGGACCTGCTCGAGCTGGTGATGCCCGCCCTGCGGGCCGACTTCGAGATCGTCGGCACCTACCACGCGCGGCCGGTGCGGCCGCTGGGCTGCCCGGTGGCCGGCTACGTCGGCGACCGCGACGAGGTCACCCCGGCCGACCTGGCGGCCTGGGCGGACGTGTCCACCGCCTCCTTCGACCTGACGGTGTTCCCGGGCGGCCACTTCTACCTGGCGGACCAGCGGGACGCGCTGCTGCGCGATCTCGCCGCCCGGATCGCGTAGCGCCGTGGGGGGCACCGTGACCTCGGAACCGAGCAGCGGCGTCGGCGTCCTGGACAAGACCTCGCTGCTGCTCGGCGCGCTGGCCGAGGGCCCGGCCTCGTTGCGCACCCTGAGCGACGTCACCGGTCTGTCCAGGGCGACCGTGCACCGGCTCGCGCTGGCCCTGGAGAGCATCCGCCTGCTGACCAGGGACACCCGGGGGCGGTTCCTGATCGGTCCGCGGATCGGCGAGCTGGCCGGCGGGGCCGGGCGCGACCGGCTGGTGCAGAGCTCCGGCCGGGTGCTGGCGGACCTGCGGGCGCGGACCGGGGCGAGCGCGCGGCTCTACCGGCGCCGCGGCGGGGTGCGGATCTGCGTGGCGACGGCGGAGGGACCGGGCACGGGGCGGTCGGCCGGGGCGGCGGAGGGCGTGGCGCTGCCGATGAAGGCCGGTGCGGGCACCCAGGTCCTGCTGGCCTGGGAGGACCCGTACGAGATCGCCCGGACGATCAGGGGGGCCGACTTCGGGGTGGCGGCCCTGGCCAGGGTGCGGCGGCAGGGCTGGGCGCAGAGCCTGGGGACGGGCGAGCTGGGTTTCGGCGCGGTCGCGGTGCCCGTCCGCGGGGCCGACGGGCGGGTCGAGGCGGCGCTCGTCCTGGACGGGCCGGTGGCGCTGATGTCCCGGGCGCCGGGCCGGCGGTACGGCCGGCTGCTGATCGGCGCGGCCGACGGCCTCGACACCGGGCCCGTCCGGCCGGCCGCGCGCGTTTCTGACAGTTAGCTGCAGAACGGCTTGTCCGCCCCCTCGGGGAATCGATAGAAATCCGTCCGGCCGTTCCTTGCGAATTCCTTGGAGACATTGATGGCAAGAAAGCCGCCGCGCTGGTACTTCTCGTTCGGCAGTCCGTACTCGTGGCTGGCGTACCGGGATCTGACCGCCCGGTACCCGGACGTCGCGGACGCGATCGAGTGGCGTCCGTTCTGGGAGCCGGACGACGCCCACCACGACGACCTGGAGTCCTCCGGGGTGCGGCTGCCCTATGTGGAGCTCTCCCGGGAGAAGTTCCTCTACGTGCTCCAGGACATCCGCCGGCTGGCCGTCGAGCGGGACCTGCGGGCGGTCTGGCCGGTGGACCGTTCGCCCAACTGGGAGGTCTCGCACCTGGCCTACCTGGTGGCCGCGGACCACGGCCGCGGCCGTCAGTTCGTCGACGCGACCTACCGCGCCAGGTGGCAGGAAGGGCTGGACATCTCCTCGCCGGAGGTCGTCGCCGGCATCGGCGCGGGGATCGGCCTCGACCCCGCCCTGCTGGGCACCGCGTGGCAGGACCCGGAGGTCCGCACCCGGGGCCTCGAGGCACTCGACGCCTCCTACCGGGACGGCGTGTTCGGGGTGCCGTACTTCATCGACGGCTACCAGCGCTTCTGGGGCGTCGACCGGCTGCCCGGCTTCGTCTCGGAGGTGCGCCACCGCATGGCGGCGGCCACCGCCGCGGCCCGCTGACCGCCGCCACCCGCTGACCGGCGTCGGCCGACGCCGGTTCCATCCGCCCATCCGCAACCAACCGAACCGACAGGAGCCCGATCCATCATGGCGACCAACCCGTTCGAGGACGACAACGCCTCCTACTACGTCCTCGTCAACGAGGAGAACCAGCACTCGCTGTGGCCCGCCTTCGCCGAGGTGCCGGCCGGCTGGACCGTCGTGCACGGCCAGGAGAGCCGCGAGTCCTGCCTCGACTACATCAACACCAACTGGACCGACATGCGCCCGAAGAGCCTCGTCGAGGCGATGGGCGCCTGACCCGCACACCCTCTTCGGCGGCCCACCGCCGCCGGCCCGACCCAGGCCCCGGTCCGCCCGCGAACCCCGCGGACCGGGGCCTGCCGTCCGCCCGGTGACAGGTTGTTGCCAGCCTGCCCGGGGGAGTCCGGCCGGTCCCGGACCCACGACCTAGCGTCGGGTCCGAACGACCGCGCCGACGCTTCGCCCGGAGGAACGATGACCGCGCCGACCGCGCCGACAGCCCCGACGGCCCTGGCCGACGAGCCCCGGCCGGACTCCCTGCTGGCCAGACTGGCCCCGCCCGACCCGGCACTCGCCGACCGGCTGCGGCACGGCCTGGCCCACGCCGAGACCCGACTGCGCGAGGTCGCGGCGGACGTGCCGGACGCCCGGGTCGCCGAGTGGTCGCGCTATCTGATCGAGGCCGGCGGGAAGCGGCTGCGCCCGCTGCTGGTGCTGCTGGCCGCCGAGTTCGGCGCGGCACCGCCACCCGCGGACCGCTCGGACCGGGTCCTGGACGCCGCCGTCATGGTGGAACTGATCCACGTGGCCTCGCTGCACCACGACGACGTGATGGACGGCGCCCGCAGCCGGCACGGCGTTCCCAGCGCCCCGGCCCGCTGGGGCAACCGGACCGCCGTGCACCTCGGCAACCGGCTGCTGAGCAGGGCCGCCCGGCTCGCCGCGGACCTGGGGGGCGAGGTGGTCGGGCTGCAGGGCGGCGCCACCGAACGCCTGGTCCGCGGCCAGTTGCGGGAGCTGACCGGTCCGGCGGCGGGGGAGTCCCCGCTGACCCACCACTTCGCGGTGATCGCCGACAAGACCGCCTCACTGATCTCCCTGGCACTGCGGGTCGGCGGCACGGCGGCGGACGTGCCCGCCCCGGTCGTCCGGGCGCTGGCCGGGTACGGCGAGTACCTGGGCATCGTCTTCCAGCTCTCGGACGACCTGCTGGACTTCGCCGCCGATCCGGCGGAGTCGGGCAAGGACACCGGGACCGACCTCGCCGTCGGGGTGCGCACCCTTCCGGTGCTGCTGGCGCTCAGCGAGGACGGGCCGCGCGCGGCCGAGCTGCGCCGGTTGCTGGAGGGCGGGCCGCTCGCGGACGAGGGCGGCCGCCGCCGGGCGGCGGAGCTGCTGCGCAGCTCCACGGCGGAGGCACGGGCCAGGGAGCTCCTGCACTCCTACGCCGCGGACGCCCGCGACGCGCTGTCCGCCCTGCCGGACGTCCCGGCCCGGGCCGCGCTGGACGCCCTGGTCGGAGTGGTCGAACACCGCAGCTCCTGAGGCCGGCCGGGCGGGACCCGGGCGGGTTCGGTCCGGCCGGCCCCGGGCGGGTGGGCACGAAGGGGCCGGCGGGTCGGATCCGACCCGCCGGCCCCTTCGCCGTCGCCGACGCGGGTCAGCCCGTGGCGCGGCTGCCGCTGCCCACCAGGAGCGGCTGCTCCTCGCCGGCCGACGGCGGTGCCTGGTCCTTCAGCCCCGGCCACCAGGCCCGGCGGCCGAGCAGCGTGGTGGTGGCGGGAACGAGGAACAGCGCCATGACGAAGGCGGTGAGCAGGATGCCGAACGCCACCGCGAAGCCCATCTGCTGGAGCATCGAGTTGTCCGCGAGCATCAGCACACCGAAGGTGCCGGCCAGGATGATCGCGGCGGCGCCCATGGTCGGCGCGGACCGGGCCACCGCGTGCTTGACCGCCGCCCGGGGGTCGGCGCCCTCGCGGATCTCCTCGCGCAGCCGGGCGATCATGAGGATGTTGTAGTCGGTGCCGATGGCCACCACGAAGAGGTAGACCAGGATCGGCAGGCTGAACAGCACGCCGTTGGCGCCCTTGACGCCCTGGAAGAGCCAGACCGTGGCGCCCAGGGTGGCGACGAAGCCGAGGCCGACCGACAGCATCAGGAACCACGGCGCGACCACGCTGCGCAGCAGGAGGCCGAGGATCAGCATGATGGCGAGGGCGGCGACCGGGAACACCACGGTGTAGTCGTGGTTGGTGGCGGTGCGGATGTCGACCATGACGGCGGTCATACCGCCGACCAGGGCCCGGGTGCCGTCGGGTGCGGCGGCGTGCGCCTGGTCCCGGAGGGTGCCGCCGACCAGGTCGATCGCCTCCTCCGCCATCGGCTTGTAGGCCAGCGAGACGCTGAACTGGGCGGCCGTGCCGTCGGCGGAGAGCACCGCGGGGGAGACCAGGGCGACGCCGCCGATGCCGGCGAGCTTGTCGTGGTAGGCGGTCAGCTGGTCGTCGGCGAGCCTGCCGCCGCCGGTCTTCTCCACGAAGACCAGGGTCGGTTCGGCCCGGCCGGCCGAGAACGCCCCCTGGAGGGTGTCCATGGCCTGCACCGACTCCAGGTCCTTCGGCAGCGAGTTGCCGGTGTCGAAGTCGGCCTTGAATCCGAGGGCACCGGCCGCGAGCACCACCAGCAGTCCGCCGGAGACCGCCGCGACCAGCCCCGGACGACGGGACGTCAGCGCGCCGACCTTCTGCGCCAGCGCGTTCTTCGGCTCGCGCTTCCAGGCCTTGGAGGGCCAGAATGCGGCCCGGCCGAGGAGGGCGAACACGGCCGGCACCAGCGTGACGCCGGCGACCATGCTGACCCCGACGGAGATGGCGAGCGAGGGCCCCATGGCGCGCAGCATGCCCATGGTGGAGAGGGTCAGCGCGAGGAAGGCCACCGCCACCGCTCCGGCCGCGGAGGCGATGGTCTCGCCGACCCGGGCGACGGCCTCGGCCATCGCGGGGCGCGGCGCCATCCCGGCCCGCAGGAACTCGCGGTAGCGGAAGAGCAGGAAGAGCAGGTAGTCGGTGCCGACGCCGAACAGGACCACGATCAGCATGGTCGAGACCGAGGAGTCGGCGGTCAGCCCGAAGACCGAGCTGGCGGTGGAGATCAGCCCGGTGGCGGTCAGGTAGACCAGGGCGATCACGACCACCGGCAGCAGGGCGATCAGCGGGCTGCGGAAGATGGCGCCGAGCAGGACGACGATCAGCAGCAGGGTGGCCATCATGATCATGCCGTCGGTGTTGCTGCCGGAGTCCTGGGTGTCCAGCGCGGTGGCGGCGTCGCCGGTCACGCCGGCCTTGAGGGCGGTGCCGTTCAGGAGCTCCTTGACGTCCAGCCGCAGTTGCTTGACGTCCTTGGTGACGGCTTCGTCGTAGGAGTCCTTGATGTCCGCGTAGATCTGGGCCAGGCCGATCCTGCCGTCCGGCGAGATCGAGTTCGGGTCGGTCTCGACCTTCTTGAGGTGTGCGTACTGCTTGCCCTCGAGCCCGGTGGCGATCTTCGCCAGGTCGGCCTTGTCGCCGTCGGTGAGGGCGGCTCCGTCGGTGCGCTGGAAGACGGCGATCGCGGCGGGCTGGTCGGGCCCGGGGAAGGCGCGCTTCTGCACCTCGGCCACCTGGACCGACTCGTAGTGCGAGGGCAGGAACTCGGCCTGGTCGGTGGTCGACTTGAGCTTGGGGGCGAGCGCGGTCAGGGCGACCGCCGCGATCAGCCAGGCTGCGACGACCAACCACGGTCGGCGGACGACGAACCGCCCGATCCGTGTGAACATGACACTCCTTTGGACGATGGGCACGGGTGTGTGCGACCGGGGTTCGCGATCGCGGGGGGTGAGGCGGCAGCATCGCACCAGCACCCCCGTTCGCACCTGCGGCGTGGCAGCTTGTGGCCACCGGGCCCGCGTGGCGCCGGTCCTCCGGCGTGCGCGGTTCAGCTTGCGGACGGCCGCGGGGCGAACCGTGGTGGCACGGGCCGGGTCCTGCCTACCGTCGACGCACCGTCGAGGTTCAGAGGGGGGATGGCCGATGCCGGGAACCGCGCCCGCCGTGTCCACCGTGCGTGACCGGGTGGAGGAGCTCCGGGGCCTGCTGGCCGGCGTCCGCGCCGGGGATCCGCGGGCCACCGAGGCCCAGCACGCCAAGGGCAGGCTGACCGCCCGCGAGCGGATCGAGCTGCTGCTCGACGAGGGCTCGTTCCGGGAGGTCGAGCCGCTGCGCCGGCACCGCGCCACCGGTTTCGGGC